>JAFQWG010000064.1 GCA_017407605.1 Agathobacter sp.
ATAAGAAAGAGAAAAATACATCAGATTTTTCGGCATGGGACTTACATTTTTAACTATATACCGTAAAGGGAGCGATATGAGCAGAACACCTCGTAAGCAGAGCTTACTCGGTGATGCGGCAGTCGCCGCACACATCTTCGCGAGAATATGTCTGTTTGTGTGCAAGCACCCAACAGCCAATTACAGACACAGACTCAAGAAATGCATAGCATTTCTTTCGTTAGGGATGTGTTTTCTTCGAAAACTCACAGCTAGCGCTGTGGATTGCTTTGCAATCACATCCCTAAATCCCAATTTATCTAATTAAAAATAGCTAAAAAACTTCTGCTATATTTCATCTAGCAGAAGTTTTTTGTAGTTATCTCCATTCAATTTATTGTAAATGCTTATAGTACTGATTAGCATGCATGTTTTAATAGTATTATATAAAAGAGGTGAAGAAGTAATCAATTTGAAAATAGACAACTTTTTCATATGTGTAAAAGAAGAGGCATGTCAAACTGACATGCATTAGTTGTTTTCTTTTGCAACAATATAACTATTTAGAGCATCTTCCATTACTTTGTTTAAAGATACTTGTTGGGAATAAGCATATACAACTGCTTTTTTGTGTAATTCAGGAGAGATGCGAACATTAAAGCTACCTTTATAAGCTTTTTCTGGTTCAATGTTTTCTTTTTTACAGAGAATTAGGTAATCATCCACAGCAGAGTGGAAGTCTTCAACTAATTCCTTACCGTTTGTTCCTTCATAAGAGATTAACGCGCGTATTCCTTGGACTTTACCGTGAAAAATACTGTCAGCTTCAGAAAATTCTACACTTCCAATATATCCTTTGTATTCCATTGTGTTATTCATTATATCAATCCCTCCGTTTCTAATTTTTCAATTAAATCTTTGATTTGATATTCTTTTGCCCACAAAATTTCTCCTACATAAAATACAATATTGCAACTAAATTTAGTTGCAATATTGTTATACAGTGAAGTGAGAAATATTTCAATATTTTATTCTAGATTTAAGGTAAAATTAAGCTTATTATATTGTGTACTTAAGTTTATTGAGTTATTCTTTAATTAAATGATATGAGGAGGAATGCGTATGAAATTAATGATTAAGCAGAGAGTTTTTGCATGGGGTGATAAATTTGATATTTATGATGAATTTGGGAATGTAAAGTATTTTGTAAAAGGTGAACTGTTTTCTTTTGGACATAAACTCCATGTGTTTGACATGCAGAATAGAGAGATTGGAGCTGTTCATGAAAAGGTACTTACTTTTCCTAAACAGTTTGAAATTGTTATGGGTGGTGTTACAAGAGGGCATATTACAAAACAGTTTACATTTTTCTATCAGAAGTATGATGTAGATTTCAATGGATGGCATGTGGATGGTGATTTCCTAGAGTGGAATTATGATGTTTATTCTGCAGGAAGACCAATTATTCATATCAACAAAGAGTGGCTTGCATGGGGTGATACCTATGTGATTGATATCGAAAATCCGGCAGATGAATTAATGGGACTTATGCTGGTACTTGCAATTGACGCGGCAAATTGTGATCATAATAAAAATTAGAGGGATATTTGGAAATAAGAGTGCATTTAGGGCATTCTACTGACATTCGGTTGTGTTTTTGTGTTTCAAAATATAGAATGAAAGCGTAAAAACATACTTTAAGCAATTGGAGGAAAGTAGATGTTTGAAATAGATAGAGTAAAGTTTGGTGCATTTGTGGCAGAACTGAGAAAAGAAAAAGGGATTACACAAAAAGAGTTAGCTGAAAAACTTGCGATATCAGATAAAGCAATCAGTAAGTGGGAAACAGGCAATAGTATTCCAGACGTAGCAATTTTAGTTCCGTTGGCAGAAGAGTTAGATGTGAGTGTAACCGAACTTTTGGAATGTCGTAAGATAGAACAAGCAGAAAATATGGATACAACACAGACAGATGTGTTAGTAAAAAAAGTGATTGAGTTATCAGAAGAAGAGCGACAGGAAAAGAAGAAAAAGAATCGACTTATATATGGAGTATCGGTTTTGATTTCGGTATGCGAATTGATTGGAATATATCAGTTGTACAGTTTGGGTATGCTTTCTGGTGCAGAACATTTGTCGCCGGTGTTAATCTGTAGTGGACTTTCAATTGGGTTTGGCGCATATTTTTGGCTTATGATGAAAGATAAGCTTCCATCTTATTATGATGAAAACAAGATTAGTGTTTATGTAGACGGCATCCTTCATATGAATATGCCAGGAGTATATTACAATAATAATAACTGGCCATATATTGTAAAAGCCTTAAAGGGATGGTCGGTTGCAGGAATGGTACTTTTCCCAATTGTATATATTTTGTTAAACGACTGGTTGAGTGCAGTGGGACCATTTTCGTCCTTGATAGTAGTATTGGTCTTTGCGTTAGGTGGTTTGTTTATTCCAATCTATGTGTTAGGTAGGAAATATGAGTATGGTGATGAAAAACGTCCTTCAAAGTCACATGCGAAGAAAGATAAAAAGAAAATCATTGGTGTTGTTTTTATAGTGGCGGTTATCATGGGATTGACATATATGTTTCATGGCAGTGCTACGATTGGCTCTGGGAATCGAATGATGTTTGTATCAAGTGAGGGAAGAAATTATTGGAGCGCAACATATCAATATTTTGATGGTTTTCAACAGAGAACGCTATGGATGGAGGAAGCAGGTTCTTTGGATGTTGCAATTATAACGGATGAGGGGCAGCTGGATATAAAAATTACGGATGAGGAAGGAACGGTTATTTTGGATGAAAAGGATCTAGAGACGAGTACATTTTCTATACCAGCGAGTGGACGTATAACGATCCGTGTGGATGCAACGAAACATAAAGGCAGTTTTTCTTTTGATTAAATAGTAGTAAGTATATGGGACTACACAAAATATTGTGTAGTCTCTTTATTTTTTAAAAATCTATCCGATATATATACTAAAGAAAATAAAATATTCCACAGGACGTGGACAGTTTAAGCGGGCCTTAAGCTGTGGAAGGAGGAACAAGGATGTTACAAAGTATTCAATTCAACGGAAGTGGACCACCAACTTATGTTTATTCAAAGAATGCAGTCGGTGCAAGCGGTGAATATTATCACGTATTTGCAGCGGAGACACGGGGGTATGATGAAAGACAGGAGCGAAGGAGAGGCAATTCTGCGAATGTAGAAAAAGAGGATGATAAAGAAAGGTCAGAACACCCAGAATTTAAAGTAGTGAACAACACGAAAAAACCGAGTGTTCAGGAAGCGTACGAAAAAGAATATAGAAGGAGAGAATCATTCTTATGGAAATTGAAATGATGAGTTAAGACACCTCGGATGTGAAATCGCATTTGAGGTGTATTTTTTTGACTTTAAATATGGGGTGGTTTATAATCGAAAGAGAAAATGAAAAGAAAATATAGAGAGAAAGATGTAAAAATATGGGTGCTTACACATATAAAATTACAGTTACGGGTCTGGTACAGGGAATTGGTTTTCGACCATTTGTGGCAGAACTTGCAGAAGAACTTAAGTTGACAGGACAAGTAAAGAATTTGGGAGGTATTGTAGAAATTATTGTCTCTGGAGATAAACAGGCGGTGGATACCTTTATTCATCGCCTAAATTTCGTGGGCGGACAAGAAGTCCCTAGTGGGCATCGAATGAATAGTGCTTTCGAATATATAGTTGAATTACCGGGATGCAGAATTGATAGCTTGGAAATGAAAGAGATCGCAGAAGATGTATTGTTGGAAATGTACAATACAGATGTGATCATCAATAAAGATAATGTGTTTCGTATCGTAGAGAGTGGAAATGGTCGTGAAGAGCGTCGTTTTCTTCCTGTAGATTTGCCTACTTGTGATCGTTGTATCGAGGAAATGCATGATGTGAATAATCGTAGATATCGTTATCCATTTATCAGTTGTACTGCTTGTGGGCCTCGCTTCTCGATTCAAAAAGCAGTGCCATATGATAGGGACACCATTACAATGGATGAGTTTCCTATGTGTAAAGAGTGCAATGAAGAGTATACACAGAAAGGAAATATTCGCCGACATGCACAGACGATTGCGTGTAAGGATTGCGGACCTAGACTGCGTTATGTGATGCTACAAGAGGTAGCTAGTAGTGGAAAAAATAATGTGACGGATTTCTTGCAGATTGAAAACGAGCAGCAGGCGATTTCTGAAGCTGTTCAAGCATTAAAGAACGAAAAAATTGGAGCAATAAAAGATATTGGTGGATATCATTTTGCGTTTTCTCCTTTTAGTTCAAGGGCTGCAAAGCGATTGCGTGAATTTAAAAATCGTGATAAGAAGCCTTTTGCAGTGATGTTTTTGAACTTGGATGAAGTGAAGGAATATTGTGAAGTATCTGAGAAAGAGGCTGCAATTTTATCTTCCTCTGCAAGACCTATAGTGCTTTTGAAGAAGAAAAAAGATTTTGTATCAGAAATATGTGGGGAGAGTGACCGCATCGGTGCACTCCTTCCATGTAATCCATTACAGATTTTGTTGTTGGAAGAGACTGGGCCACTTGTAATGACAAGTGGAAATCGTGGTGGAGAACCAATTATTATTTCTGAAGATGAGATGAGTCCTTATATTGGTAATGGAATCGATTTTATGCTGACGCATGATAGAGAGATTTTAACTCCGTTGGATGATAGTATTTACCAGGTAAGTGAAGATAAGGCTCAACTTATTCGTCGTGCACGCGGGCTAGTTCCTGAACCAATCGTATTGAAACGAAAATTAGCAAAAGATACCTTTGCAGCAGGCGGTGATTTGAAGGCTAGTTTTGCGCTTGGAAGAGATGAGCTGGTGTATATGAGTCAGTATTTTGGTGACTTAGAAGATGTACGCTGTATGGAAAGTCGTGAGAATGGATTAAAGCGAATGGAAAGTCTTTTGGAGATACACCCAGAGATTACAGTGGGAGATTTGCATCCTGCTTATGTTTCTGCGCATAATACAGAGCACAAAATTCAGCATCACCATGCCCATGTAGCTTCCGTTATTGCGGAGCATGGTTTAGAAGGAAGAGTGCTTGGAATTGCCTGTGATGGTACAGGTTATGGAACGGACGGAACTATTTGGGGAAGTGAATTCTTGTTATGTGAAGAAGAGCAAATGACTCGTGTGGGACATTTTTCTTCCGTAAAATTAGTTGGCGGAGATGCCAGCGCAAAACAGGCGGATATGACATTATATTCGTATATGTTAAGTGCAAGAGAAAAAGGATTAGTGGTCGAGGGATTCTTTGATGAAAGCATTAGTGCCTGTGTTGGTGATAGTGAACTGCAAAATTTAAAATTGCAGGAAATGGCATGGAAGCAGAATATCAATACAGCCTATTCTTCATCCATGGGACGCCTTTTTGACGCGACAGCAGCGTTGCTTGATATTTGTCATTATAATTCCTATGAAGGCGAGTGTGCGATTATGTTGGAACAGGCTGCACATACGGGAAAGCAGCAGTTGGAACAATTAGGACAAAACGTTGAGGATGTTTGTAAAGTACTCGTTGCTGAATGCAGAAAAGAAGGTGTGACATGGCAAGTAGATAGTGAGAAAATATTGGCGGATTTGTATCATTTAAAAGAAACATATTCGAAAGAAATTTTAGCATATCTATTTCATCATACTGTTTCTAATGCAATCGTTCAGAATGCAATGAATATACATAAGGAGTATGATGTAAATCAGATTGCATTAAGTGGTGGAACGTTTATCAATCGAATTTTGTTAAACGAAGTTATGGTAGGATTAGGAAAGAGTGGATTAAAAGTATATATCAATGAAAAAGTTCCTTGTGGAGATGGTGGCATCGCTTTAGGACAGATGTATCTGATGACGTTTAAGTAAAAAGCGCACAGCAGGTGCGCTTTTTTGGTTGCAAAATAAGAGGTG
>JAFQWG010000065.1 GCA_017407605.1 Agathobacter sp.
CAGGGAGGTCAGACGCCACCAGATATGAGTCAAATACAGGGAGGTCAGGCACTACCAGATAAGACTCAGATGCCAGAGGGAATGGAAATGCCAGAGAATATGACAATGCCAGAAGGCATGGAGATGCCACAGGCTGGCGGCATGAAGACTGGCATGGGCAGCGACGATGTGTTGCTGAAATATATCGACGATGATATGAATAGCTATTCTAATATTTTTGATAGCGCAAAAACGACAGTTACAACAGCAGATAAAACACGTCTGATTGAGTCGCTCGAAAAATTATCCAATGGTGAAGATTTGGAAAATACAGTAGATATAGAATCTGTAATAAAATATTTTGTGGTGCATAACTTCGTTTTAAATTTCGATAGTTATACTGGTGGAATGATTCATAATTACTATCTTTATGAAGAGGATGGACAGATGGAGATGATTCCATGGGATTACAACCTTGCATTTGGAGGTTTTGATTCTGCAGGAGGAGCGACAAATTTGGTAAATTATCCAATTGATTCGCCGGTATCAAATGGGGATGTTTCCGAGCGTCCGATGATAGCATGGATTTTTGAAAATAAAGAGTATACCGAGATGTATCATGCGTATTTTGCAGAATTTATCGAGACTTATTTTGAAAGTGGTTATTTTGAAGTTATGATGGAAAAAGTAGCTTCGATGATAGCTCCATATGTAGAAAAGGACCCAACCAAATTCTGTACTTATGAAGAATTTCAAAAGGGAATTGCTACGTTAAAAGAATTTTGCCTGCTTCGAGCAGAGAGTATCAGAGGACAGCTTGAAGGTACGATTGGCACTACATCGGAAACACAAGAAACTGATACGTTAATTGATGCTGGAGATATGCAGATTAACGATATGGGCTCCATGGGGATGATGGGAAAAGGAAATCAATTTAGATGATAAGAAAGGCTGTTTTAAATAACGATTCTCCCCCTTGCCCCACAACCTCAAAAGGTGTAACATAAGGGTAAGAAAAGGAGATTACCTATGAAGAAATCGTTAGATATACATGCGTATTTAACCAACTTCAAAAACTACATAAAGAAACTTGTAATTACATCCTTTTACGATAAAGTAACGGTTTACGCTGCGCAGGCGTGTTATTTTGTAATTGTTTCAGCAATTCCATTTTTGTGTTTGATTATTTCAATTGCAAGTTATTTGATCCCAGCAGATATTTATTCTGTTGTGGATACCTATAAGATGCCGCCGGAAATTGAAGCTATGATACGATTTGTGCTAGAACAGCTTTTTGCAACCCAGAAGATATCACTGTTGTCATTGTCAGCTATTTTTGCAATATGGACAGCTTCGAGAGGATGTGACGCGTTACGGGCAGGTATCGAAAATGTATATGGGGTTCCAGCATCCAAGAAGATTTTTAAACAGCAGGCATTGTCAATTGTCAATACTTTTGTATTAATTCTTGTTATCATGGTAAATATCATCTTTGTATTGTTTGGGGAATTGATTGCAAAAGCCTTACATTTGACTGCGATATATGAATTGATTATGTCATTCGGTAGTATCATTCTGTTTATAGTAATGTGTTGGGTGTTTGGGGTGATTTATTCTTCGACGGCAAAACATAGTAAGGATGAAAAAATAAGAACAAGCACAAAACATCATATACCTGGATCTGTTTTTTCGACAGTAGGATGGATGATATTTTCGTATTTCTATTCTTTATATATCAGATTTTTTCCAAGCGCTTCTGCAATTTATGGAAGTTTGACAGCCGTCCTTTTAATTATGCTGTGGCTGTACGTGTGTATTATTATTCTGCTTTTGGGAGCTGAAGTAAATAAGCTGTGGATACTTCGAGATGAGGAGAGTGCAGTGGAAGATACAGAGAATATTAAAGACACAAGTAAGAGGAAATAATTGCGTTAATAAAAAAGACATGGAGTAATAAACTCCATGTCTTTTTAAATTCATAAAAGCTACATTCTTACACTTTCAATCAATTTTCTAAAATCAGCTTCATCCCAAATGTCTGGTACAGGATAGAGTGGATTTGCTTCTTTCATAGCCCATTCAATCATCTGTGGGATGTCTTCGTCTTTGATGCCTTCAACCCCAACAGGAAGTCCAAGTTCAGCTTTTAATCCTTCAATCCATGTAATGAATTTGTCGGCCTTTTCAGCATCTGTTGCACCCTGAATGCCGATAACATCTGCAAGTTCAGCTAAGCGTTTGTGCGCAGATGCTCCAAACTGGCGCATGACATGTGGTAAAAGAGTACCCATTGCAAGTCCGTGTGGAATATTGTAAAGACCGCCAAGTGTGTGGCCGATGGCATGTACATAACCAACACATCCACGAGTGAATGCACGTCCTGCATAGAAGGAAGCCATAAGCATGTTTTGGCGAGCTTCGATGTTCTTTCCATCCTTGTATACAGTTAAAAGGTTTTCGTGAACGAGTTTTACAGCATCTTTTGCAAGCTGGCGTTCAAGTGGAGTTGTATATGTATAGTTGGTATAAGCTTCTACGGCGTGACAGAGTGCATCCATACCTGTCATTGCTGTAACAAATGGTGGAAGTCCTACTGTAAGTTCTGGGTCAAGCACTGCGTATTTTGGCAAAATACTAGGATCATTGATAGAAGCCTTACGATGAGTAGCATCATCTGTGATAACAGCTGCTACGGTTGTTTCAGAGCCTGTACCGGCGGTTGTAGGAACAGCAAAGAATAAAGGAATACGTTTGTGTACTTTTAATAAGCCCTGAAGCTGTGCAACAGATTTGTGTGGGTGTGCAGATTTTGCTGCGATACCTTTTGCACAGTCCATTGGTGAACCACCACCAAAAGCAACGATACACTGACAGTTGTTTTCTGCGTAAAGCTTGTAACCTGCCTCCACATCACTGCTGGTTGGGTTTGGTTTTACTTCACTAAATACAACGTATTCAATATTGTTTTCTTCCAAAGCTTTTAACATGCCATTTGGAAGCCCAAGATTCATAAGTCCTTTATCGGTTACTACCAAAGCTTTTTTTGCCCCTTTTTTCAACATAAACTCTGGTAACTTCTGGATGCTTCCAGGACCACTTAAATATTCAGGCATACGATAGCCCATAAAATAGTTTCCAAGCTTCATAACAGCCTGAAAAGATCTGCAAAATAATTTGTTCATTTGTAACTCTCCTAGGATTATTTCTATTAAGAAACATTATAGCACATTTGATATAATATAAAACAATAAGTTCCATTTTTTATTAGAAACAATAATAAAAGAAATATAAATGATAAGAAAACCACAATATATAGTATACAACCTGTTTGAAGACCACATGTTTTTGTTAAAAAACATAGTCGACAATTATTGACAATGGAAGTTTAATTCGTTATCATTAGGACATAGCTCTTACATGACTGACGGATAACGCGGGAAACCGCGGGGGAGTGTGAGGGAATAATAGCCGACCGTCTGGGCAGTCTAGTACCACTAGATTGCCTATTTTTTTCCGTAAATGTGGATTGGCAAACTAGGAAATAGAAGATTTTTTGTCAACATATTTGAAATAAATGGCACTTCTAGTACATGATAATAGGAGGAAAAACATAATGGAACACAAAAATTGGAATGGCTTTAAAGCCGGTGTATGGCAGAATGAAATCAATGTACGTGACTTCATTCAGCTGAATTACAAAGCTTATGAAGGCGATGACAGCTTCCTTGCAGGAGCTACAGCACGTACAAACGATATGATGAAAAAGGTAAATAACCTTTTCGCATTAGAGAGACAGTACGGTGGTGTGTTAGATATCGATACAACTACAGTATCTTCTTTAACAGCATATGCACCAGGATATATTGATAAAGAAAACGAACTTATCGTTGGTTTGCAGACGAACCGCCCATTAAAGAGAGGGGTAAATCCTTTTGGTGGTATTCGTATGGCTCGTCAGGCTTGTGCAGCATATGGTTATAAATTAAGTGATAAGATTGAAAATGAATTTACATATCGTACAACACACAATGATGGTGTATTCCGTGCTTATACAGAAGAAATGCGTAAAGCACGTACTTGTCATGTAATCACAGGACTTCCAGATGCATATGGTCGTGGTCGTATCATCGGTGACTACCGCCGTGTAGCCCTTTATGGTATTGACAGATTGGTTGAAGAAAAGAAAAAAGATAAAAAAGCTCTTGAAAAAGGCAACTTCAGCGCAGAAGAAGTTCGTTTATCAGAAGAACTTTTCCAGCAGATTACATTTCTTGGCAAGATGAAAGAAATGGCAACTATGTATGGCTGTGATATCAGCCGTCCTGCAGAAAATGCACGTGAAGCAATCCAGTGGACATACTTTGCATACCTTGCTTCTATCAAAGAACAGAATGGTGCTGCAATGTCACTTGGCCGTGTAGCTACTTTCTTTGATATTTACATCGAAAGAGATATTGCTAACGGCGTTCTTACAGAAGAAGGTGCACAGGAACTTATGGATGACTTCGTTATTAAGCTTCGTATGGCTCGTCACCTTCGTACACCAGAATACAACGAACTTTTTGGTGGAGATCCAATGTGGATTACAGAAGCTGTAGGTGGTATGGGTGAAGATGGTAGAACACTTGTAACAAAGAACTCATTCCGTATCTTAAACACTCTTTACACACTCGGTTCATCACCAGAACCAAACCTTACAGTACTTTGGTCTACACAGCTTCCAGAAGGCTTTAAGAAGTTCTGTGCAAAGGTATCAAAAGATACAGACTCTATCCAGTATGAAAATGATGATCTTATGCGTCCAATTTATGGTGATGATTATGCAATCGCATGTTGTGTATCTGCGATGAAAGTTGGTAAACAGATGCAGTTCTTCGGTGCTCGTTGCAACTTGCCAAAACTTTTACTTATCGCATTAAATGGTGGTTATGATACATCAAGCGGTATCCATATTGGACCACAGATGCCAGTAATGGACGTAGAAAAATTAGATTATGACGCAGTTATGGAACGTTACAATATTTACATTGAATGGTTATCAAATCTCTATGTAAATACAATGAACGTAATCCACTACATGCATGATAAATATGCTTACGAAAAAACACAGATGGCATTACATGATACACAGGTACATCGTTTTATGGCATTTGGTGTGGCTGGCTTATCAGTAGTAGCAGATTCACTTAGCGCAATCAAATATGCAGATGTAAAACCATTAAAAGATGAAAATGGATTTATTACAGAATTCGAAACAGTTGGTGATTTCCCTAAATTCGGTAACGACGATGACAGAGTAGACATGATTGCAAAAGACATGACTCACAAGGTTATCACAGAACTTAGAAAGACACCAACATACCGTAATGCAGAACACACACTTTCTGTACTTACAATTACTTCAAACGTAATGTATGGTAAGAACACAGCCTCAACTCCAGACGGACGTAAGGCGGGTGAAGCATTTGCGCCAGGTGCCAACCCAATGCACAATCGTGAAGAAAATGGTGCTATCGCATCACTCAGTTCTGTAGCAAAAATCAGCTATGATGACTGTCGCGATGGTGTATCAAATACCTTCTCTATCACACCTAACGCATTAGGTAAGACAGACGAAGAAAGAATTGACAATTTAGTAGCAATCTTAGATGGATACTTCTCTAAGAATGCACATCATATCAACGTAAACGTTATGAACAGAGAAACACTTATGAAAGCCTATGAAGATCCAGAGGCTTATCCAAACCTTACCATTCGTGTTTCTGGTTATGCAGTAAACTTCAACAAGCTTTCCAAAGAACAGCAGCGTGAAGTTATCAGCAGAACATTCCATGAAAGAGTTTAGCCAAGTAAACGGATAAAAATTAAGGCGGTGCATGCTGGCATGCAACCGCCTTATATTTTTAGATGTGTAATTTGGCGTTTCGCCAAATAGCAAGCGGATTAGTTGTGTAGCAACGGATAAGGCACGGTGCACCGCAACGCGAGCTTACTTGGCTATTGTACAAGATACAAAATTATAGTATGCTTATACAGACGGGACTTTGTGCGTTTAAAATAACTAATTTTGGGGGCAGTTATGAAAGAACAAAAGAAAAAATTTACAATGATGGACAGTGTAAAAAATATTACCAAAGCTAAAATCTATAAAACCATGAATATAATCACGATAGTGGTATCTGCAGGCTTCTTGTTAAAGAACGTCCTTGGCGGTGAAATTGGTGGTATGATAGCAATCGGTTTGTGTTTGCTTGTCTACTGTACAGTTTTGTTGATCATCAACAAGATGAAGGTGGAAGTAGATACTCGTAATCTGATTGTATCGTGTGCACTGATGGTGGTTATATCGATTGTCTCAATTTTTAGCGGAAGTTCATTTAGTGATGATTTCCTTTTATATTTAGCAGCAATTGGTATGGCGGGCTTATTCCTTCGTCCATTGTATCCATGGGTACAGTTGGGTCTTGCAGATGTATTGTTTATTGTTCAGTGTATGTGTGCGCCACAGAAGGTTGGACCAACTGGGCAGTTCATTCTTTGCTTAATTGTATTTAACTTAGTTGGAGTTATGTTTGCGTTTGTAGTAGCACGTGGTCGTTCGTTTATTTTAGAAAGTCGCGAGCGTACAGCAGAAGTGGAAAAAATCATCGAATCGCTTGCGCTTATCAATACTGAGCTCAATAATAGTTTTGAAACAACTCACGGACGTATTTCAGATATCAATGTTGCAAATCAGCAGGTAGAACTTCGCACAGGAGAATTGATGGATGATTCTGCAAACATCACACATGGTGTATCAGATACGATTTCAAACTGTGATAATGCGGCAGAACGTATTGCAATTTGCAAGGAACAGATTAATCAGTTGATGGAAAATATTCGTCACTTTGAAGATGTTTTAAAAGACAATGAAAGCAATATTGGAACGATGTCTTCTGAAATTATGAGTGTTAAGGACTCAACTTATGCGACAGCAGAGGTGTTTGATGGTATTCAGAAACAGATGGAAGAGATTGTAGATGTAGTAGCGCAGTTAAAATCAATCGCATCAAATACTACAATGTTGTCATTAAATGCATCGATTGAGGCTGCACGTGCTGGTGAAGCCGGAAGAGGTTTTGCGGTAGTTGCGGATAAAGTACAGGAACTTGCAACAGATAGTAATAACTGTTCAAATCAGGTAGAACGTATCGTTGCAAGTATGCAGACACAGGTAGATCAAACTCGTAAGCAGATGTTGGAAAGTACAGAAAATGTAGATTCTTCACTTGCTAGTATTGATGCCCTTAATACAGGATTTAAAGAGCTTCTTACAAACTTTACTTCGCTCTATCAAAATATCGAAGAACAGGATAGCAGTATGAATGAATTGTCTGCAAGCTTCGATGTGATACAGGAAAGCGTATCTGTTATGGCAGAATATACCGAAAAGAACCAGATGTCGATTAATAGTATTGCTGATTCAATTAAGATATATGGCAATAATATGGAACAGATGGAACAGGATACAGTTAACTTAAAACAGTTGGCTGAAAACATGGAAAGAGAAATTAATAGATAACGAGATAGCTTAGAATTTAATTTTACGAAATACAACGAAATAAGCCCTTATATATTGAATTTGCGAACGCTTTCGCTCTCTCAAAACGTAACGGACACTAAGTTCACAAGCGATTAAAATCACTTGTTCACTAA
>JAFQWG010000066.1 GCA_017407605.1 Agathobacter sp.
ACTGCAAAGCCAAAGTTTTTACTCTGCTCGTAGGTACATACAATCTGTGTCATACCACGTTCTAATACTTTTACTACAACACCCTCTTTGCGACGGCCAGTAGCAAATGGAGATACCACTACCTGCACCTTATCTAAATGCAGTGCATCGCCAACCTTAGCTTCTGGAATGAAAATATCCTCTTCTTCCCCTTCAATCGATACAAAACCAAATCCCTTTGGGTGAGCTGTAAAAATACCAATCGTTTGAGTCTCTTCTGCTTTTGTATATTTTCCTCGCTTAGAAAGCGCAATCTTACCTTCTTCCATAAGTTCAAGTAAAATTGCTTCAAGCTCTGGTCTATCCTCTTTTTTTACGCCCAATACAATAGCAAGTTCCTTGATTTTCATAGGAACATACATCTCGTCACATATAAATTTATATACAATGTCTTTTCTTGTTTTAAAATCTTTTCCCACGAATACTCTCCTACTAAAAAAACGAGGCTGTCGTTTGACAGCCTCGTGAATTTTACCAAATTCCTAAGTTAAGAACTACTGCTAAAAGAAGAAACAAGATTACGCCAATCTTTGTAATCTGAACTAACACACCTTCCATAGAACGTCCTTTATTTTTACCCCAGTAAGTATCTGCTGCACCAGCAATAGCTCCAAGACCTGCTGATTTACCTTCCTGCATTAAGATAACTCCTGTAAGTACGATACTGTCTAATATAAAAATTGCAATTAAAATTCCTCTTAAAATTTCCACGGATTTACACCTCCTATGCGTATAACTCACAACTCATGATAGTATAGCACAGGATTTTTACATTTTCAACCATTTTTATTGCGTCTTTTTGCATTTTTAAGTTTTCATTTATTTCAATATCAATTATAATATAGGTATGATTTTTGAAACGGAGTTTACTTATGATAAACAGGATTAAAAGAACATCCTTGGTTTATCTATCCATCTTTTTTTGCTTACTCTTACTTATCGGATGTGGTGATAACAATACTCCAAGCCAGTCCGAAAGCAGCATACCAGAGGCTACAGAAAAAGGCACACGTGACAACACTTCTGTCATTCTTATACCAGAAGCAAGTGGAGTCACTACACACAGCTGTGATAGTGCCACTGTCGATGTATCCAATATTTCAGAAGGATATATCATGGCAGACTACTTTGGAAGCAACAACAAAGTGAAATTAAGAGTCACAGGACCGGACGGCGTTACTTATACCTATGACCTTCATGGAGGATACGAAGTATTCCCAATCACTGCAGGAGACGGAAGTTATACCATTGGTGTTTTTGAAAACATCTCTGAAACTAAATATTCTACAGCATTATCTTTTACAGTAGAAGCTACCATCACAAATGAGTTTGGTGCATACCTTTATCCAAATCAATACGTGAATTTTGATGCATCTTCTCTTCCAGTTGAAAAAGCAGTTGAGCTTGCCTATACTGCAAATTCAGATTTGGAGGTAGTTGAAAATGTCTATAATTATATTATTGACCATTTTACTTATGATTATGATAAAGCCGCAAGCGTGGTGTCTGGATATCTGCCGGTTGTAGATGACGTATACAAATCTAACACCGGTATCTGTTTTGATTATGCTGCTGTTATGGCAACAATGCTGCGCAGCCAGAACATCCCTACCAGACTAGAAGTTGGCTATATGGGAGAAGAATACCACGCTTGGATTAGCACTTATATTGAGGAAATTGGCTGGGTCAATGGTATCATTGAATTCAATGGCACTACCTGGAATCTTATGGATCCTACTTTTGCTTCCACCAGCAAATCTCCAACTGATTTTATTACTGAAGATAGCAAGTACTTAACAAAGTACGTGTACTAGGAGGAGCTTATGTCTCAGAAAAACAAGTTACTAAGTGAAGCTGAAATATCTGCTTTTTGCCAACAAATTGGCATGGTCATAAAAGCCGGACTCCCTACATATTATGGAATTTCCATTTTACGTGACGAAGCCAGCGACGAACATACAAAAGCATTTTTAACTACCATTTATGAACCTATGGAAAAAGGTGAAACGCTCGGTGTTGCACTTGCCGCAACTGATGTGTTTCCTGAATATATGATTGACATGATTCGTCTAGGAGAAGAAACCGGACGTTTAGAAGAAGTCTTAGAAGCACTTTCGAACTATTATGAAAGAGAAGCTGATATCAAAGCGAGCATTCGACATGCGGTTACCTATCCGCTTATTATGTCATTTATGATGCTTGTCGTAATCGTCGTAATTATTACTCAGGTTGTGCCTGTCTTCTCTCAGATTTATGAAGAACTTGGAAGCAGTTTAAACGGCACCGCCCTTTTACTCATGAATATTAGTAATGTATTAAATCAGTATATGCTTTGGTTTATTCTTGGTTTTTTCGCACTTATTATTTTTGCAATAGGCTTTGCGAAAACTGCTATTGGCAAGACCTTATTCCAGCGTCAGCCTTTATCTATGGCAATTTCTGCAAGCCGTTTTGCCAACTGCATGTATCTGGCACTTTCTAGTGGTCTAGATACAGACCGTAGTCTTGAAATGGCTGAAAAATTGATTGACAATCCATACATGTTAGAAAAAATCAAGATGTGCAAAAACCATATCAAACACGGTGAAGGCTTTGTACGCTCTCTTCTTTTATCCGGTATCTTTTCAAAGATATATTCGAGCATTATTACAATTGGATATAAAACTGGTTCCATTGATGATGTTATGAAAAACATCTCTGTTGCATATGAAGAAGAGACCGATGATCGTCTGCGTCAATTTATCTCTATGCTTGAACCAACACTGATTATTATTTTGTCCTTCTTTATTGGACTTATTCTGATTTCATTTTTACTTCCATTGCTTGGAATTATGGCAAGCATTGGCTAATTAGGAGGCCGTATGTATCTTTTTTCAATTGAAACAGAAAAAAAATCCATAACTGCATATGCTCCAATCCTTATCTTGGTTGTAGTACTTTTGGGCTTTTCCATTTTTGCAAATTCTATGACGGACAACAATTTGTCCCGTGAAAAAGAAATTTTGCAAAACGCAATCGACCGCAGTATCACACAATGTTACGCTCTTGAGGGTGTTTATCCTGACAATCTGGAATACCTCGAAGAAGAATACGGTCTTACCTACAACAAAGAACACTTTTTTGTAGACTATCAATATATCGGAAGCAACCTGCGACCTGATATCACAATTATAGAAAGGCAGTAACCATGTTGAAACTAGACAACCGACATGCAAACAAAATAGACAGCATCTTTGTCGTAGCTCTATTTACAGTTTTTGCCATTACTGCTTTCCTATTAATTTTAATTGGTGCAAAACAATATCAGCACACCGCTGATGCAATGGACTTAAACTATGAGAGCCGAACAATCTCGTCTTACTTAACTGAAAAAATCCGTCAAAATGATACCGCTGGTGCTGTTTCAATCTGTGAATTAGAAGGAACTCCTGCACTTGCAATATACACGATTGAAAATGAAGTTGTTTATACAACCTACATATATTACTACAACGAGGCACTTCGTGAAATCATGGTAACCTCTGATTCTGTATTTTCGCTTGACTCTGGCCAACAAATTATACAGACCGCAGGATTCTATCCAGAATATTTAGAAAACGATCTGATAAAAATTAGTATTACCACTACTGAAGGAACCACTGAGTATCTATATCTAACACTACACAGTGATGCCAGAAAGGAGCTACTATAATGCGATACCAACGTACACGCTCAAGTATGTTCCTGATGGAGATTATTATCAATCTCCTGCTTTTTAGCATACTTTGCGTATGTAGTCTACAATTTTTTATCAAGGCCTACACCCTAACGGAAAAGACAACTACTTTACATCATGCAGTAAGTGCATGTTCAAGTGTAGCCTCCATTTATGCAAGCGGTAATGGTGAGACCGATATCATCTACGATACCTATCCATATGCTATTTATGTTGAGGACAAAATTTTAATCTTTTATGATGAAAACTATGCAGAATGCGACCGTGAACATGGTGCTTACTATGTCTTAGTTGAAAAAAAGGAGTCTCTTATAAATAAAATCAGTATTCGCTATTATGAGATAGATAGTAATTACTGTTACTCCATTGAGGCTTACAATTACCAGCCTCTTACCCCATCTACAATGGAGGAGGTGACAGTTTATGAGTAAACAAAGAAAACACGACATTGGATTTTCCAACTTTGGATTCTCAACAATACTACTTGCTTTTGTTATGATTTGCATCGTAACAATATCGGCTATCTCTCTTCTAACTGCCAATTCTGATTATAAACTTAGTAAAAAAGTAGCAGAAAAAAATACAGCCTATTACAAAGCTGAAGAAAAAGCCTATGCTAAGCTAGAAGAAATCGACACGCTGCTTGCATTGGCATATCAGGATAGCACAGATGAAACCGGCTATTATGAAGCTTGTGCTGTTCGCTTATCTTGCTTAGATTATGGTACTTATGAAGTAATAGATATGACTCACACCTATTCATATGCAATACCCATTGCCGATGGACAAGACCTTTTGGTTATACTGACACTACAGTATCCAAATAGTGCTAATGATACGTTCTATCAGATTTATAGTTGGCAGTCAAAATATGAAACAACCATACACGAGGCAGAAACCCTCAATTTATTCCAATAGACAAGAAAGGACAACTATTATGGATGTTAAAAAAATATTAGCGGAAGCAACGGAACACGGAGCTTCGGATATCTTTATTATCGCTGGCCGCCCTCTTACTTATAAAAAACGTGGCCAAATGGAGAGTTTAAATGATGAAAAGATGATGTCTCCAGAAACTTTTGAATTCGTTACGGGCATATATACCATCGCA
This sequence comes from Agathobacter sp., assembly GCA_017407605.1. GTDB lineage: Bacteria > Bacillota > Clostridia > Lachnospirales > Lachnospiraceae > Roseburia. The sequence continues at coordinate 4,866 of JAFQWG010000066.1, forward strand.
GAAAGAGATATTACTCACTTTGAAAAAACAGGTGATGATGACTTTTCTTTTGCAATCCCTGGTGTATCACGTTTTCGTGTAAGCACATTCAAACAGCGTGGTTCCTATTCTGCAGTTATCCGTGTCATCGGATTTACCTTACCAGAACCAAGTGAACTTATGATTACAGATGCAGTTATGGATCTTGCAAATACTCACAATGGTATGGTACTTGTTACCGGACCTGCCGGCAGTGGTAAATCTACAACTCTTTCTTGTATTATTAATAAAATTAACAAAGAACGAGAAGAACATATTATTACACTAGAAGATCCACTTGAATTTTTACATCGTCATGAAAAATCAATTGTTTCACAGCGTGAAATCTCTACCGATACTGAAAGTTATTTAACTGCATTACGAGCAGCACTTCGTCAAAGTCCTGACGTAATCCTGCTTGGTGAAATGCGTGATTATGAAACAATTAACACCGCTGTAACTGCAGCAGAAACTGGCCACTTAATCTTCTCCTCATTACATACGTTAGGAGCCGCCAACACAATCGACCGTATCATTGATGCCTTCCCTGCTTCACAGCAGCATCAGATTTGTATTCAGCTTGCATCGGTACTTCAGGCAGTTGTAAGCCAGAAACTTCTACCATCTACTAATGGTGGACTTGTACCAGCATTTGAAATCATGGTACTTACACCAGCGATTCGTAACTTAATCCGCGAACGTAAGGTTCACCAGATTGATGGTATTATCTATACCTCTGCTTCTGACAACATGATTTCAATGGATACCAGTATCTATAACCTCTTTAAAGAGGGCCTGATCACAAAACATACTGCTATCGCAGAAGCAGTAAATCCAGAGATGATGGAAAAGAGAATAAACCTTTCATAAAAAAATGCTCGGCGAAAGCCGAGCATTTTTATTATTTCACTAACAATGACTTTCCTGTCATTTCTGTTGGCTGTTCTAAGCCCATAATTTCGAGAAGTGTTGGTGCAATATCTGCAAGGCATCCGCCCTCACGAAGTGACCAGTTTTCTTCTCCGTTTACAAGAATGAATGGAACTGGATTTGTTGTGTGCGCTGTGTGTGGTTTACCGGTTTCATAGTCAACCATCTTTTCTGCATTACCATGGTCAGCACAGATAAACATTACGCCACCAGCTTCTTTTACAGCTTCTACTGCATCTCCTACAAGGCTGTCTACTCTTTCTACTGCTGCAACTGCCGCAGGAATTACTCCAGTATGACCTACCATGTCTGGATTTGCAAAGTTGATAACGATTACATCATATTTGTCAGATTTGATTGCTTCTACAAGGTCTACACCTACTTCTGGAGCACTCATTTCTGGTTTTAAGTCGTATGTTGCTACTTCTTTTGGTGAGTTTACGAGAAGACGAGCTTCATCTACGTTTGGTTCTTCGATACCACCATTGAAGAAGAATGTTACATGTGCATACTTTTCTGTTTCTGCAAGACGCAACTGTTTCTTACCACATTTTGCAAGATATTCACCAAATGTATTTGTAATAGATTCTTTTTCAAATGCAATAATTTTGTTTGGAATTGTTTCATCGTAATCTTTGAAACATACAAATGTAAGTGGTAAAAAGCCTGTCTTTCTTTCAAATCCTGCAAATGCATCATCACAAAATGCTCTTGTCATTTCACGAGCACGGTCTGGACGGAAGTTGAAGAAAATTACAGAGTCATTTTCTTTTACAATTGCACGAGGTGCACCATTTTCTGTGATAACAGTTGGAAGCACAAATTCGTCTGTTACACCATTGTCATATGATTTCTGCATTGCTTCTACTGCATCTGTTTCTACAACACCTTCGCCTGCTACAAGTGCATTGTAAGCTTTTTCTACACGGTCCCAGTTGTTATCTCGGTCCATTGCATAGTAACGGCCAGACAGGGAAGCTACTTTACCTACACCAATTTCTGCCATCTTTGCTTCTAAGTCTGCTACAAAGCCTTTTGCTGATGCTGGAGGTGTGTCACGACCATCTAAGAAGCAGTGTACATATACATTTTCAAGACCATTCTTCTTAGCCATTTCTAAAATACCATATACATGTGTATTGTGGCTGTGTACACCACCATCAGAAAGAAGGCCCCAAAGGTGAAGATCTGAATTGTTTTTCTTACAATTTTCCATAGCTGCAAGAAGTGCTTTATTATCAAAGAATGTACCATCATTGATTTCTTTTGTAATTCTAGTAAGATCCTGATAAATGATACGGCCTGCACCAATATTCATATGTCCTACTTCTGAGTTACCCATCTGTCCATCTGGAAGACCTACTGCAAGACCAGATGCATTTCCTTTTACAAATGGACATTCTGTCATAAGTTTATCCATTACTGGAGTTTTTGCCATTGCAATGGCATTGCCTTCTGGATTTTCATTTAATCCATAGCCGTCAAGAACCATAAGTACTACAGGTTTTTTGCTCATTTTCTTTTCCTCTTTTCTTAATTTTGTATTTTAAGTCATTTTTCTATAAATAACTCTATGTATTCAAACGCCTATGCGTTATATGCTTATTGTAAATTGCCCACGATATCTATTCTACGGTCTTCTAAATCTTTCAGTCCCGTGTATGTAGCATACGACATACCTGAACGATACACAGCATCTCTCATCTGCTCGTCTGTCTGTTCATTTGCCGTATTATAAATATAGCCATCTGCATCAATCGCAATATTTTTTGATACATCTGCCACGAACTTATAAAAATCTACTGCTTCCGTATTAGATAGCATTGTTGTTGTCAAATCCTTCTGCAGACAAGGTATCATGCGAAGTGCTAAATCACCATCTTTGTCAATCTCAATCTGGGCAATTGTAGTATATAACGTGCCTGTTGAGAACCAAAAATTGCCCAAACTAAACGCTACTGGTGTATTATTAATATACTCGATTCCCTGAAGTCTATGTGGATGACCACCAATTACTGCATCCGCTCCTGCTGCTACAAGTTTTGCTGCCATATTATATTGTGCTCCACTATAGCTAAATGATCCTTCATTACCCCAATGAATGTTTGCAATTACATAATCACTATTTTCAGCCGCTTCTCGAATTACACCTTCATATATCGTAAGATCTTTTGTTTTTAGCACACCCGCTTCTGTCGTAGTTGCCTGTTTTGTGTAATTGGTGTATCTCTCAATTTCGGTCGCTGAAACAAATGCAATCTTTCTTCCTTTTACAATCAAATACTGAATTGCCTTTGCTTCTTCGAGATTTTCACCAGCTCCCATGGTTATGATTCCTTCGTTTTCCAAAGTAGCAATTGTGTCTATAAGTCCTGGTGCACGATAATCATATGCATGGTTATTTGCAAGATTTGCTAAATCTGCGCTAAACGCCTCAAGCATCGTTACATTTGCTGTTTTTGCACCAAACGTATATGCCTTATCTCTCTGGCGGTTACTATCATCGTCTGTAAACACAAATTCATTGTTAATTACGGAAACATCTGCCGATTGAAGTTCTTTTACAATCTCTGGTGAAATACAGTCATAGATACCATTTTCTCGTGTTACGGCTTCCTGCATGGTATGCCAATCATCCGCAAGATTAATATCGCCTGTAAAATCAATGGTTATTGTATCACCTTCTGCTGACTCCATCCAATGTACATTTTTTAAATTGTAAGTTGCATACTGTTTTTCTTCACAGTACATAAGCCAGAGCACATGAAGTGTATTGCCAGTTTCACGATACCATAGGTCATTTCCCCAATAACCCTCGTACATGCGATATGCCATGTCCATAATGGTTTCATCGCCAAAACGTTTATTGAGCCACATCAAAAATGCCTGGTCTACTGGATAACCCTCATAAAACTCTCTTGTACCCTTATCTAATATAATTCCATAGGCCTTTGACAAATCATTAATTGCCTGCTTTGTCTCTTCCTTGGCCGGTTTAAAAATTCCATTTTCATCGAAAAACTCTTCCAGTTCTTCACTCGCCGTTTCACCTATAAAATCTTGTAAACTATATCCGCTGTAGTGAAGCACACCAATACCTAAAACAGCCACAAATACAATTGATATAATTGCGCCTATAATACGCTTTTTTGTCATATAATCTCCTCTTGTGTTACCAAGTACTTTATCTAGAGTTACTCGCTAAAAAACCAGAATATATTATAATACATTTCATAGAAAAAGGGAAGCCTATAAAGCTCCCCTCTTTCTATACATTTCTTTATTTGGAATTAGTATCTCTCGATTATTTATTTCGAAGAAATTAATAATTTACAATTTTACCAAATTCTGCCTTAAGAGATGCGCCACCAACAAGACCACCGTCAATGTCTGGTTTTGCAAATAATTCTGCTGCATTCCCTGCATTTACAGAACCACCGTACTGAATACGAACTGCTTCTGCTGTTGCTTCGTCATACATTTCTTTGATGCATTCACGAATAGCAGCACATACTTCCTGAGCCTGATCAGAAGTGGCGGTTTTGCCTGTTCCGATTGCCCAGATTGGTTCGTAAGCGATAACCATAGAAGCTACCTGTTCTGCTGTAACATCTACTAAATCAGATTTAATCTGAAGACGAATCCAATCAAGAGTTACGCCCATTTCACGCTGTTCTAAAGATTCACCACAACAAAGAATTGGTGTAAGACCTGCTTCTAAAGCTTTCTTAACCTTCTTGTTAAGAAGTGCGTCGTCTTCTTTGAAATAATCTCTTCTTTCTGAATGTCCAAGTACTACATATTTTACGCCAGCATCTACAAGCATTTCTGCTGAGATTTCACCTGTATATGCACCCTTGTCTTCAAAGTACATATTTTCAGCACCTACAGCTACGTTTGTGCCTTTTACAGCTTCTACTACTGGTACGATATCGATTGCTGGCACGCAGTATACTACGTCTACAGAATCAGATTCTACTAATGGTTTTAATTCTTCTACTAATTTTACAGCCTGACTAGGAGTCATATTCATTTTCCAGTTGCCGGCTACGATTTTTCTTCTACTCATGATTTTCTTCCCCCATATTTTCATAAGGAAGTTCGGTTTACTAGGCTCTGTCTTCGCTTTCAGCTCGCCAATCGCCAAGTTCCTCCGAACAAAGTTCGCACTAAATTCAAACTTCGCTAACGCTCGTTTTCATTAAGTGCTCTACTTTTATTTATTATTAGCTGCAACTACACCTGGAAGTTCTTTGCCTTCTAAGAATTCTAATGAAGCTCCACCACCTGTAGAGATGTGTGACATCTTGTCGCCGTAACCCATCTGGTTAACTGCTGCTGCTGAGTCACCACCACCGATGATTGTTGTTGCATCTGTATCAGCTAAAGCTTTTGCTACTGCGAGAGTACCAGCTGCAAGTGTTGGGTTTTCAAATACACCCATTGGTCCGTTCCAAACAACTGTCTTAGCAGATTTAACAGCTTCTGCATAAAGTTCTGCTGTTTTTGGTCCAATATCACAGCCTTCACGATCTGCTGGCATATTTGTGGTATCGTAAACTTCTGTTTCAACTTCTGCATCAATTGGGCTTGGGAAGTCTTTGATTGTTACAACATCTACTGGAAGTAATAATTTTTTGCC
>JAFQWG010000067.1 GCA_017407605.1 Agathobacter sp.
AATGTCAGAAGCAGTAACAAAAGGTGATATGATGTTGGCTCACGAATATATGCATGAGTTTTATTTTGAGTCAGCAGCGATGATTTTAACATTGATTACCGTAGGAAAGATGTTAGAAGCGCGTTCTAAGGGAAAGACCACAGATGCATTAAAAAGTTTGATGGAATTGGCTCCAAAAACTGCGACGGTACTGCGTGAAGGAACAGAGGTAATCGTAGCGATTGAACAGGTTCGGATAGGTGATGAGTTTGTTGTTCGTCCTGGAGAAAATATTCCAGTCGATGGTTTTGTACTAGAAGGAAGCGGAGCAGTGAATGAATCAGCCCTCACAGGAGAGAGCCTCCCAGTAGATAAAGCCGTTGGAGATAAGGTAAGTGCAGCGACGATAAACCAGTCAGGATTTTTACGTTGCAAAGCAACACGAGTAGGTGAGGATACGACACTCAGCCAGATTATTCAAATGGTTAGTGATGCAGCAGCAACGAAAGCCCCAATTGCAAAAATTGCCGACAAGGTATCGGGGGTGTTTGTACCAATCGTTATTTCGATTGCTGTTGTAACCTTTATTATATGGATGCTTGTGGGACAAACTTTTGGATTTGCAATTGCAAGAGCGATTTCTGTACTTGTAATTAGCTGCCCATGTGCACTTGGTCTTGCGACTCCAGTTGCCATTATGGTAGGCAGCGGTATGGGGGCAAAACATGGAGTGTTATTTAAAACAGCGGTATCGCTTGAAGAAACTGGAAAAACGCAGATTATTGCGTTGGATAAAACAGGTACGATTACCAGTGGCAAACCACAGGTAACGGATATTTATCCAGTGGATGGAATAGAGGAAAAGGAATTGTTATCCTATGCATATTCCCTGGAATGTAAGAGTGAGCATCCTCTTGCACACGCTATCGTAGAAAAGGCAAAAGAAGAAAAAATCTTTGCCAAGAAAGTAACTGATTTTGCGATTCAGCCAGGAAACGGATTGACAGCTAAAGTAGGCGAAGAAATTTTGTTCGGTGGGAATCGTGCTTTTGCAGAGAAGCAATTATCGAAAGCTAAAGAAGCAGGGCTCATGGATGGTAGTGAGATTGCAGAAAGAGAAACAAGCGTTGCAGATATAACAGCACTCACAGAGAAGCTAGCAGCCGAAGGAAAAACACCACTTTTCTTTGGAAAAGGAGATACACTTCTTGGTATTATTGCAGTAGCAGATACGATTAAAGAAGACAGTCCAGAGGCGATTCGTCAGCTTCAAAACATGGGTATTCACGTGGTAATGCTGACAGGAGATAATGAAGCTACTGCAAAAGCCATTGGTGCACAGGCTGGTGTGGATGAAGTTATTGCTGGGGTATTACCAGAAGGCAAGGAACAGGTCATTCGCGAATTAAGAGAAAAAGGCAAAGTAGCCATGGTTGGAGATGGCATCAACGATGCACCAGCGCTTACCAGAGCAGATATTGGAATCGCAATTGGTGCAGGTACAGATGTAGCAATCGATGCGGCAGATGTAGTTTTGATGAAGAGTCGATTAACAGATGTAGCAGCGGCGATTCGACTTTCCAGAGCAACCCTTACCAATATTCACCAGAATCTGTTTTGGGCGTTTTTCTATAACGCAATTGGAATACCTTTGGCGGCAGGGCTTTGGATTCCGATTTTTGGATGGGAACTAAATCCAATGTTTGGTGCAGCAGCCATGAGCTTGTCTAGTTTCTGTGTGGTAACAAATGCACTCCGCTTAAATCTGTTTGATGTATATCGAGCAGATAAAGATAAGAAGATTAAAAATGTAATAGAGCAAGAAAATAAAAAAAGAAAAGAGGTAATAATTATGGAAAAGACAATTTCAATTGAAGGTATGATGTGCCCACACTGTAGTGGAAGAGTACAAGAAGCTTTAGAAGCAAATGATGCAATTGCAAACGCAGTTGTAAGTCACGAAAACGGCACAGCAGTTGTAACACTTGCAGCAGAAATTTCTGACGAAGCATTGACTAAAATTGTAGAAGATGCTGGATACAAGGTTGTAGAAGTGAAATAAATACAAATGAAATAATCCCCTGAGTACAACTGAATGTATTCAGGGGATTTGTTTTATTTGCTCAAAAGAGACTCGATTTTTAAACTCATAATGTCAAAAGCGACATCATTCATGCCACTGTTGATAATGATATCAGCAGTGGTTTTTGTTGGTTCTACATACAAGGAGTGCATTGGTTTTACTGTTGTAAGGTATTGCTCCATGATGTTGTCTATATCGCGTCCACGTTCTTTTACGTCACGAACAATTCTTCTTAAGATACGTTCATCCGCATCGGCTTCTACGAATACCTTGATGTCAAAAAGATCACGAAGTCTTTCGTCTGAGAAAATAAGAATTCCCTCAATTAGGAAAACCTTGCTTGGGTGTATGGTGTAAGTTTTGTTGGAACGATTGTGCTGGGTAAAGTCATAGATTGGACATTCCACAGATTTTCCCATTTTTAGCATTTTAAGATGTTCAATTAGAAGATCCGTTTCCAATGAAGATGGATGATCATAATTTACCTTTGTTCGTTCTTCATAAGTCATCTCATCTCTACGACGATAATAGTTATCATGGTAAATGACAGTGACATCATCGCCAAAACGTTCTTTGATTTTATTAGTAAATGTTGATTTTCCAGAGCCTGTTCCACCGGCAATTCCAATCATAATACAGTCCAAAATAGCACCTCCAAAGTATATTAAACTTATCGTAATATCATTAAAAGAAGTATAACATAAATCATAATAGATAGTCTACCTGCATACAATGTAAAAAACGTATTGCAGGGGTTTTCTCATGAAAAAATATATCGAAGAAAGAGCAGTAGAAATTGCTACATACATAATCGAGAATAATGCCACGGTCCGACAGGCTGCAAAACAATTTGGCATATCGAAGAGTACGGTACATAAGGATTGTGCAGAGCGACTTGCACAGGTCAATCCGACACTCGCAAATGAAGTGCGAAAAGTTTTAGATGTCAATAAAGCAGAGAGACACATACGTGGAGGCTTAGCAACGAAAGAAAAATATTTAGGACACGCAGAATAAAAAAGCGTCTTCCTAGGAAAAATGCTTTTCTATTTTTTTCGTAAGGTGTAGAATAGGATATAGTTATAATTTGATTACAGAAAGAGAAAAGGGAAAAAGAGATGGCAGTAGAATTACAAGAATTATATGAGGCGGTTCAGTCATCTTATGATATTAAACTTCGTACAAAAAGTTGTTATGGGAAGAGTGTAGATTGGGTACACATGGTTGAGGAAACAGAATTTATTCCCCTTTTACATGGTGGTGAATTGGCTTTAAATTCAGGTATTAATCATCATTCCGATGCATGGCTGATTGAAATGATTCAAAAGCTAAATGAAAAAGGGGTAGGAGGTCTTATTCTCTCAGTACGTGATAATAGCGATATTTCACAGGAGATTATTGACTATTGTGATACACTCCGCTTTCCTTTTTTTACAACAGCATGGAAAACGCCATATGTGGAAATTATGCGAATTTTTTCCGGAATTTTGTTGAAGAATAATGAGGTAGAAACTACTTTAACGGCAGCTTTAAAGAATGCGATTCTTTATCCTGAAAACAACGAAGTATATCGTGTACCATTTGAGAAAAATGGTTTTTTCGAAAATATGGTTTATCATATTGCAGTGGTGGGAGGAGAATTTTCACATGTAGAAAAAAAGATAAAACTGCAGATGAAGCGATGCATTACTTGTATGGTGGACGAAGAATTAGTTATTCTGTTGGCTGGGTATCAGAAGGATGAAGTTTTAGATGAACTAAATAAGATTTGTAAAAACAAGAAAAATGTGTGTGTAGGACTTGGTTCTACAGTAAACCGAATGAAAGAAATACATGTTTCGTTTCAAAATGCGATGTTGGCATATAAGTTAACAAATCCTAACAGTGATTGTACAATTATGGATTATGAGAAGCTAGGTGTGTATAAAATCATAATGGGTGTCAAAGCGCAGAATGTTTGTGATGCGTTTGTGGAAGAAGTGTTAGGAAAGTTGATAGAATACGATAGAAATAATAAGGTGCCATTACTACAGGTTTTGGAAGCCTATTTTGAAAATGAGTGCAGTATTGTTCAAACGGCAGATGCATTATATATTCATGTGAATACGATGAAATACAAACTAGCAAAAATAAAAGAAATATTGGGTTATGATATTTTGTGTAATGAAAACCGCACGAGAATTATGCTTGCATTGTATATAATGAAGTTGAAAAAAATAAAGGAACTTGGCTAAAAGTGCCAGGTTCCTTTTTATTTTTAAGAGATTAAGTTGTAGAGTTCTGTTTTTCACTAGTAAGAATAAAAACAACAAATAGAATCATTGTAAATCCAACAAAATCAACCCACATCAAAGGTGTGCCAAGCCAGCAAACCGATAGAATTGTTGCGGAAATTAGTTCACTAGAAGAAAAAAGGCTTGCTTTTGATGGACCGATTGTTTTGATGGAATATCTGTATAAGAGATATGCGGTAATACAGCCTAAAAGTATTGTTACTAGGAGTGCACCCAAAACAATGAAATCAATTTCCAACGGATAGTTCCATGGTTTAAAAACAAACATAGCTACAATTCCACCAAAGAGGAAAGACCATGCCATGATAGCTATTGCAGAATATTTTTTGTTGAGTTTTTCTGGGAGAAGTGTATCGGTAAACATACCAAAAGCACATGCAAGTCCCCAGAATAAACCATCCGGTGATATGGAAAGTGTGTGTATATCTCCATGGGTAGATATTAAAAATACACCGCCAACAGCTAGAAAAATGGATAGTAATTCTAGCTTATTTGGGAATCTGTTTTTTTTAAGGCAGACATAAAACATAATAAATACAGGTGCAAGATATTGAAGAACCGTTGCAGTCCCTGCATTAGAAGCTTCTACAGCCTTAAAAAAAGTAGATTGAAAAAGCATGGTTCCAAAAATACCAGAAAGTATTGTTTGGATAAAATCTTTTTTGTTTTTCGTCACAGCAAATAATTCTTTATGGTTAGTAAATAACATATATAGAAAAAGTATAACGCCTGCCACGAAGAGACGAATAGGGATAAATAGGTTGGCCTGTAAACCTTTTGTTTCAAACAAGAATTGTGCAAACACTCCAGACAGACTCCAGCATATACCAGTCATAATTCCACATATAGTGCCTAAAATAGTTTTATTTTTCATAAAAGACTCCTTCAATTTTGTAAATTATACTATATAGGAAAATAGGTTTATTGCCTATGGTCGAAATATATAAAAAAATTTGTCTGTATCGGACAAGAATAGTATGTTTTTCCAAGTCTTAGAGACACTAATTAGTGATTTTAGGAATGGAGAAAAGAAAATATGTTAATTATTAATGGAAGAATCCTTACCATGGAAGGCGCAAATTTTGAAATTGGTTATGTGAGGATTAAAGGAAGGCTTATTGAAGAAATAGGGTGTATGTCAGAATTGAGACCGCTCAGAGAAAAGGAAGAGGTGTTGGATGTAAACGGCGCCTGGGTGATGCCAGGAATAATTGAATCACATTGTCATATAGGGATTTCAGAAGAAAAAACAGGCGTTATTGGAGACGATTGTAACGAGGGAACAAATCCGGTAACCTCAGCATTACGAGCGATTGATGCAGTAAACCCTATGGATGCGGCATTTCATGATGCAATAAAGGCGGGGATTACTTCGGTAATGGTTGGGCCAGGAAGTGCCAATGTCGTGGGTGGTCAGTTTATGTTTATGAAAACACATGGGCGATGCATTGATGAAATGGTAGTAAAACAGCCTGCTGCAATGAAGGTTGCATTTGGAGAAAATCCTAAGACTTGTTACGGAGACAAGGATGAATTTCCTGCAACAAGAATGGGTGTGGCAGCACTACTTCGTAAGACCTTGTTTGAGGCAGGTCAGTATAAAAGAGAGAAAGAAAATGGTAAGTTGGAAAAAGAAGATTTTGATATGGAACCATGGCTTCCGGTATTAAGAAAAGAGATTCCACTGAAAGCACATGCACACAGGGCGGACGATATTTTGACAGCTATTCGTATCGCAAAAGAATATGATGTGGACATGACTTTAGACCATGGAACCGAAAGTCATCTTGTTGCCTCGCTTGTGAAGGAATCTGGCTTTCCAGTTATTGTGGGCCCAGATTTGAGCGCACGTACAAAAGTTGAAATCAAAAACATGAATTTTAAAACCAATCGAGTACTATATGAAAATGGTGTTTTATTTTCCATTACAACAGATCATCCGGTTACGATGATACAGTATTTACCACTGTGTGCAGGTCTGGCTGTTAAACATGGATTGCCGATGGAAGAGGGGTTAAAAGCTATTACGATAAATGCCGCAAAGATTTGCAGAGTGGACGATATTGTGGGAAGCTTACGTCCAGGAAAACATGCAGATATTGCAGTGTTTAGTGGGAATCCAATGGAGGTGTTTACAAAGACTTTGTATACGATGATAGAAGGGAAAATCGTGTATGATTATAGAAAAGATAATGACGAGTAAAGTTTTGGGAAAGACTCATGCAGAGTATGCGTGAGTCTTTGCTTTTATTATCAGTGCGGGTTTTGTGGAGCAGTATTCTGAAATGAAAAATGCGGTACACGTTGGAACAAAAAAAGACATGCATTTTATCAAAGTTCCAATTCGAGAAGGTGACGCATGGGTAGGACAGCGAATTCGTGATTTGGATATTTCACGACATTCCATTATTATCTTGATTAAGAGAAAGAATAAAGTACTGATTCCAAATGGAAGCATGGTTTTAAAAGAATGGGATCATGTATTTATGTATACAGATAAGTATGTGGTTGATGCAACAGATATAGAAGTATAAGAAAAGGGCTCTTAAGAGCCCTTTTTATTTTACGCTCTGCTGATACTGCTGCTTTAACTGCTGCACTTTTTTGTCATCAGCTTCAGGTGTTGGGTACATGCCCTGATCGTGCATCATGATGAACACATCCTGCTGGATTTCATGTTCTTCTTCTAAGATGTCTAAAAGAGTTTCACGTACATTTTCGTGAACACATTCATTGGACGCTTTGTTAAAAAGCTCTGTAGTTGCTTTCTGTGATGAAAGTGCATCGCCTAAAATTTCTTTTTCCGTATAAACTGTTGGCATTCGTTTAACCTCCTAAGATAATTTCGCATAAAGTTCGTTCAAATGTTCCTGATGCTTATCGGAAATCTCAAGCATCTTGGATTTCACTTTTGGATCCTGCGCATGTTCTGCGAGCATCTGGAATTTCTTCACTAAAAGGTCTTCGTCTGCAAGGAGCTCCTGAATGCAAGAAAGCTCTTTTTCGGATAACTGTGCCATGTGAAATACCTCCTATATTTTGATAATGGAAGTATTTGCAATCTACGGAAAATTTATACACAATTTATTTTATAAAATGAAGCGAGAGTAAGGCAACACAATACTATACATTTAATAAAACGAGTGCTAAGAGGATGAGCCCTAATGCACACATTTTCTTTGTGCTGATTTTTTCGTGGAAGATAAGTACTCCAGCTACGGCAATTGTAATCATTGTTGCAACACTGTAAGTTGGATATACGAGTACTGCTTCGATTTCCTGTAAGGAAAGAATCAAAAAGCGAGAAGAAAAATAGTTTGGAATACCGATTAAAGCACCAAAGAGAAAATCCATTTTTCCTACTTTTATTTTCTTGGTACACACAAGAACAACCGTGATTAAAAATGCTGTTCCAAAGGTAGCAAGAAGGTAGGTATCTTTCTGTGCTGGATCAGCCATCTTATCAAACACATTTGCCATGGAATCTGTAAAACCACTTAAGAGTAAAAGCAGAATTAAGAAAAGCATATGCTTGCCTTCAGAGAGCGCATCTTTTTCAAAATTGATAAGTACGATAGCTCCGATGGCAACGAGGATACCGATAATCTGTGTTGCACGAGGCATCTCGCCAAACACTGCGACCGCCATAATGGTTGGCACGAGCACACCGAGTTTCATAAAGGTGGCTGACATGACGACGCCGTTGTGTTTCATATTGTATTTGTAAAACAAGAAGTTTGCTAAAAACATGACACCACTTAAGCCACCAAGCAAAATGGTAAGACCGCTACTGCCTGCAGTGGAAATAAATTGTGCTTTGTTTTCCATAAAGCCAAAGGACAATGCCATGCAAACGAGATAGTTTGACATAAACATGGCAATTTCATTTTTTACGTGTTTTTCACTTGCTCGCATAGCAATAGAAATCGCAGCACTGCTCGCAACTGCTAAGATTAAATAAATCATTTTTCACCTCATATAGTATTTGTTCATTCATTATAACATTACTTAAATTAGTAGTATATCATATTTGTTTGTGATATAATATTTTTATCTATATCAGACTATACTTAGGGGGAAAGTAAGATGAAATCAAAGGTATATTTTTCACGTGAGATTACAGCAGAAAAAGTATTAGAACTCTATAAACTTTTAGATAAGACTTTGGATGGAAATGTAGCAATTAAAGTACATTCTGGCGAAACGGGTAACCAGAATTTCCTTCGCCCTGCATTCTGGAAACCAGTAATTGATTATGTAGGTGGTACAGTAGTAGAAGCAAATACTGCATATGATGGCACGCGTAACACCACAACCAAACATCTTGTTACTATTCGTGAACACGGTTGGAACAAAGACTACGATGTGGAAATCTTAGATGATGAAGGACCAGACATGGTACTTGATATTCCAGATGGAAAAGTGATTCAGAAAAACTATGTTGGAAAGAACTTGGCAAAATATGATTCACTTTTGGTATTGTCTCACTTCAAAGGACATCCAATGGGAGGTTACGGTGGAGCATTAAAACAGCTTTCTATAGGTATTGCATCTTCATTTGGTAAAGCATATATCCATGGTGCTGGAGTACCAGAAGATATCTGGACAGCAGACCACGACAGCTTCCTTAGAAGTATGGCAGATGCAGCTGGTTCAGTTGTAGATTATTTCAAAGGCAATGCTGTTTATGTAAATGTAATGAAAAACATGTCGGTTGACTGTGACTGTTGTGCCGTGGCAGAAGACCCATGTATGAAAGATATTGGTATCTTGGTATCTCTTGATCCAATTGCAATCGATCAGGCATGTATCGATCTTGTATACGCAGCAACTGATGACCCAGGTCAGTCGCATCTTTTAGAACGTATCGAAAGCAGAAATGGTGTGCTTACAATCGAAGCAGCAGCAGAGCTTGGATATGGCTCTCGTGAATATGAACTTATTGAGGTGTAAAGATTTTATCTAGAATCTTGCAAATCATATGATATAATGAAAAACAAATTTATCTTCACAAGGAGAGTAAAAATGGCTAAGACAGCACAGGACATTATCAATTTTATTAAGGAAGAAGGCATTCAGATGGTAGACTTTAAGATCGTTGACATCAACGGACAGTTTCGCCATGTAACAATTCCTGCTTCTCAGTTTACAGAAGATACTATGAAAGATGGTATCGGATTCGACGCTTCCAACTACGGATATGCAGTAGTGGAAAAGAGTGATATGGTATTTATCCCAGATTTGGATACAGCTATCATTGATCCATATTGTGATATTCCAACACTTTCTATTACTGGTAACGCGATGGTAATCGATTATCCAAACAACCGTCCACTTGACCAGTATCCAAGAAACATCGTACTTGCGGCAGAAGAGTATATGAAAGAAACTGGTATTGCAGATACAATGCTTATTCTACCAGAGTTCGAATTCCATATGTTTGATCAGGTAGGTTGGGCAGTTCGTCCAGATTCTATCGGTGTAGAAATCGACACAGAACAGGCATACTGGAACAGCGATACAGAAGGTCTTGGATGTGTAGTTCCTCACCAGAAAAACTACCACATCGCTAAACCATTTGACCGCACATATGAAGCACGTTCTGAAATGTGTCTTGAATTAGAAAAAATGGGTATTGCAATTAAATATCACCACCCAGAAGTAGGTGCAGCAGGTCAGTTCGAAATCGAACCAATGCTTGGACAGATGTCAAAAATGGCAGATGCATCTATGATGATTAAATACGTAGTACACAACACAGCTGCTCAGTATGGACAGGTAGCAACCTTTATGCCAAAACCTGTATATGGAGAAGCTGGTAATGGTATGCATGTACACATGCTCCTTCTTAAAGATGGACAGCCTGTATTCTCAGATGACGAAGGCTACTCACATTTAAGTGAAACAGCACATTACTTCATGGGCGGTCTCTTAAAACACATCGCTTCCTTATGTGCAATCACAAACCCAAGTACAAACTCATTCAAACGTCTTGTACCAGGATTTGAAGCACCAGTTACCGTTGGTTATGCAACTTCAAACCGTAGTGCAGTTATCCGTATCCCAGCATACGCAAAGACACCAAACTTACGTCGTTTTGAAATTCGTAACCCAGATGCAACCTGTAATCCATATCTTTGCTATGCAGCACTTCTTATGGCTGGACTTGATGGTATCAAGAATAAGATTGATCCACATGCAAATGGCTGGGGACCATATGATATGAACCTTTATCATTTACCAGAAGAAGAAAAAGCAAAACTTTCTTCTCTTCCTACCCGTTTGGAAGATGCGCTTGATGCATTGGAAGCAGATCATGATTACTTAACAGCTGGCGGTGTATTCCCAGAACAGCTCATTAAGAACTTCATTGCTATGAAACGCAAGGAATGTGCAGAAATGTCTAAGATTCCACATCCAGCAGAATTTGATAAGTATTTTAACTTATAATTAAATTTACAAAATATAACGAAATAGGCATGTATATATTAACTTCCCACACGCTTTCGCTCTGACGTCACGTAACGGTACTAAGCTCGCAGCAACTGACGTCACTGCTTGCTAAGTACCGACGCTCCTTTAGGGTGTTCAGTTAAGATATACATGCCTATTTCTATATTTTCAGAAATTAAATTATAAGGTTGCAAGCGACAAATACAGATAGAGTGTGTTATAATTAAATATAGAAATTTGCATGAGGTGAATGATTATGAATACACAAAAGAATGTAGGATTTGTAACCAGTAAAAAAGAACGCTTTGCATACTGTCTGTTTTTCTTAGGACAGAATATCCTCTGGGGATATGCGGGATATATTGAAACATTTCTGACAGACATTGGAATTGCAGCTGGAGCGGCAGCTTTACTGCTTCTGGTTCCAAAGCTTTGGGACGCTGTCAATGATATGATTTTTGGATATATCATCGACAGAACCACATTTAAGAATGGACAGAAATTCATTCCTTGGGTAAGGATTGGCGTAAGTGCAATCGGAATTACAACAGTAGCATTATTTGCGATTCCAGACTCCGCTACGATGGGTGTAAAAATTGCATGGTTCTTAATTGCATATATTTTATTTGATATCAGCTACACAATTTTGGATGCGCCAGCATTTGCTGTAACTACAGTAATGACATCCAGTGTACAGGAACGTACCTCTATCATCGCAGGCGGTAACCTCTGGGGTATGGTAGGTGGCGTGGTAGCAGCACTTGTGGTGCCTACACTTCGTCCAATTCTTGGATGGTCATTAGGATGTGTGGTATTCGTAGCAGTATCTGTTGTTATGATGATTCCAATGCTTTTCAATGTAAAAGAACGTCATTGTGAAACAGCTATCGCAGAAACGAATCCAAACTTCAAAGAAATTATCAATTACTTGAAGCATAATAAATATTTATTTGTAACATTGATTGCGATGCTTATTTTAGGTATCTCAAGCTTGGAGCAAAAGATGGCAATCTATATGGGACGTATCTGTTTGGGACAGGAAAATATGGCGACACTTGTAGGCGCAGGTGTATCGATTGCGGTTATTACAGTAGCGATTGTCGTACCAAAACTTTCTAAGAAATACGATAAGTTCCACATCCTTTGTGCAGGTCTTGCATTTACCGTAGTGATGAATATCGTCGCTTATTTTGTAGGCTATGATAATTTTGTGCTTGCACTTGTTATGACAATGCTCAAATGTACCGGACTTGGATTCTGGTCAGTTGTAATCTACATGTTGATTGCAGATACCGTAGAATATGGTACATACAAAACTGGTACAAGAGCAGCTGGTATTTCATTCAGCTTACAGACATTTACAGCGAAATTAAAGAATGGTCTTATCGGAACCGTAATCTTATCTTCGCTTGCGTTGGTAGGTTTTATAGAAGGGGAAAATGTTGTACAGCCAGCAGGCGTAGCCGATGGAGTATGGGCACTTTTCTGTCTCCTTCCAGCAACTGGCTTTGCAATTGCACTTATCATTTTAATGACATTCTATAAGCTTCGTACAAAAGATGTTCAGGTAATGTCACAGTATAATAACGGACAAATCACACGAGAAGAAGCAGAAGAAAAACTTGCAGCGAAATACGGTCCAGCAGGAGAAGCATAATGAATTCAGAAGTAAAAGTATTTGCACGCGAGGATGGACAGATTCAGCGTGTGCATGTAGTAAGTTTTGATGATTGGTCAAAGTTGGATTTTTTACAACCTAGAGGCGACAAGAGAGCATTGCAGTGTTTTTATGATATTTATAAAAATTTCCTTGTGCCAACGGCTCCATGGATATTTCCACAGATGGTTATGTTTCAGCTACCAGAAAAGATAGAGTTCTCACCAGAACCTAAATCTGGCGCGTGTGAAGATATGCTTTTGGTAGCCAGTAAGGTTTTACAAAATGGGGTAAAGCTGCGCGGAGGAAAGCCGGTCTTTTCTACAAAAGAAGCAAAAGTCTTGTGGGAAGAATTAGAAGCCAAAGACTGCGTGCGTATCGTGTGCGGAAAATTTCCAAAGACAAAGATTATTCCAGTGGGCTATTTTGTCGGTTACATGTCAGAGTGTGAACAAGATGCGCAGATGAAAGTAAATGCCAACTTCTTTATCATGGATCCAATTGACTGTGCAACCATTTATGATCAGGTTGGCAGACCATTTGGACTTTGTGTAAAGAAAGGAGTGGTAACAAATCCACCTCTTTTTGAACGAGAAGCATTGCTTGTAAAAGAAGACGGAAGTGTATTGGTAAAACCTGTTGATTTAAGAAGCCTCACAATCGAAATCAATGGCGTGTTATATAAGCATGGAGAAAACGCAACCGTTTATGTCAGACCAGAGCGAGCGAAGACACCTCGCATAGGTGGAAACTGTATCGTGATAGTGGGAAATCGTGTGGTAGACATAAAAGAAAATGGGCCAGTGGATATTCCAGCGTCGGGTTTTGTAATTCGTGTAGACAAAGAGAGTTTTGTCGCACCACGTACTTTGGCAGATGGAACAAAAATGAAAGAATGTCCACTTTGTGAGAGCGTGGCAAAATACGCAGATGTAAATATCGGTGATGAAGTTGTTTATCATGGTTTAGAGGATGTGCAGTTTGGTATTCAGGTAGGCAATAGTATTATTCGTGACGGTGTAAAGACAAGCGAATTTATTTCACGTTTTTACAACCTCTATCATTTAGAGCGAGTACCATTTCCACCAAGTCTTTATCCAATGGATTTTGAAGGAGCGCGTGCTGCGCGTATGGCGATTGGAGCAGATAAAGATGGTAAGCCAGTGGTATTCTGGGCAGAAGGTAAGGGCAAGATTTCCTATACCCCAGGACGAGACAGTACCGGTGCAAGTCTAAGTGAGATGGCAGATATTGCAGAAGAATTGGGACTGTACAACGCAATCAATCTCGATGGTGGAGGATCAGCGCAGATACTCCTTAAGAATATGCGAAGTCTTCATATATCCGATCGAAAGACAGAAGATAATAGTGATGCAGAAAGACTCGTTCCAATGGGACTCATAGTAAGATAATAGGATGCTCTTCCAGGTAATACTGGGGGAGCATTTTTTATGTCTATATCTTATGCTTGTTTATAGAAGTTGTTTGCGACGATAACTTGCGCGAATAATATGTATGAAGTTTTGGCATGGGCAGATACATTGACTTTTCCCCCGCTTTCAAGTAGCATAGAGTCAGTTGAAAAAAGATTTCGGGAGGAAATGAAAATGAAAAAGTTATTATGTTTAGGATTATCAATGATACTTGCATTATCGTGCTTCACAGCATGTGGCGGCGGTAATGCGGATGCAGGTAATGCAGATGCAACCGTATTTAAGATTGGTGGTATCGGACCTTTAACAGGTGGTGCAGCAGCATACGGTGATGCGGTAAATAAAGGTGCTCAGGTTGCAGTTGATGAAATTAACGCAGCTGGCGGTATCAATGGTTACCAGATTGAATGGAAAATGGAAGATGATGAACATGATGCAGAAAAATCAGTAAATGCATACAACGCATTAAAAGACTGGGGCATGCAGATGTTAGTTGGTACAGTTACATCAGCTCCATGTATCGCAGTTGAAGCAGAAGCAGTAAACGACAATATGTTCCTTATTACTCCTTCAGGTACAGCAGTAGATTGTATCAGCGGAGCAAATGCATTCCGTCTTTGCTTCTCTGACCCAACACAGGGTACAAAGTCAGCAGAGTTTATCGGAACAAACAAAATTGCATCAAAAGTTGCTATTATTTTTGATAGCTCTGACCCATATTCTACAGGTATCAAAGATGCATTTAAAGCAGAAGCAGCTAATCAGGGAATTGCAATCGTAGCAGAAGAAGCATTTACATCTGACAGCAAAACAGACTTTAAAGTACAGTTACAGGCAGCAAAAGAAAGTGGTGCAGAATTATTATTCTTACCTATCTACTATCAGGAAGCTTCTTTGATTATTCAGCAGGCAAATGACATGGGATATGCTCCAAAACTCTTTGGTTGTGACGGTATGGATGGTATCCTTGGAGTAGAAAACTTAGACCTTTCTCTTTGCGAAGGAATTATGTTCCTTACTCCATTTACAGCAAATGCAGAAGATGCAGCATCACAGAGTTTTGTAAAAGCTTATGCAGAAAAATTCAATAATGAAGTTCCTATTCAGTTTGCAGCAGACGCATACGATGCAGTATATGCAATCAAGGCAGCTGCAGAAAAAGCAAATGTAACACCAGATATGTCAGTATCTGACATTTGTGACGCACTCGCAGCTCAAATGACAGAAATCACTTTAACAGGTCTTACAGGTGAAATCACATGGGATGCATCTGGTGAACCAAACAAAGAGCCAAAAGCAGTTGTTATCAAAAATGGCGTATACGAGGCTATGTAATAATATTTAGTAATTTAGAGGATATTCTTCATGTCAAAAGATGTGGAGAATATCCTTTTCTTACAAGGTGGAAAGTGTTATAATAATTCAATATATTAAAATTTAAAGGATGATTGGTATGAGTTTAGTATCGTATTTAATTAACGGCATAAGTTTAGGAAGTATATATGCAATCATTGCTTTGGGATACACCATGGTATATGGTATCGCAAAGATGCTTAACTTTGCACATGGTGATGTCATCATGATTGGCGCATATACAGTTCTTACTTTGATGACAGGCGCAGGGGTGAATCCGATTGTCGCTATTCTTATCGGCATGGGCGTATGTACCCTGCTTGGTATTACCATTGAAAAGATTGCATATAAACCACTTCGTGGGGCATCTTCTTCCCTTGCAGTACTTATTACAGCGATTGGTGTAAGTTATTTCTTACAGAACATCGCACTCTTGGTATTTGGCGCAGATACAAAATCATTTGTAAGCGTAGTTTCTGTTCCAGCGATTACTTTGGCAAATGGGGAACTCATTATCACAGGTACAACAATTGTAACCATTATTGCATGTATCGTGATTATGACAACACTGATGTTTTTCGTAAATAAGACAAAGCCTGGTAGAGCAATGAAAGCGGTATCCGAAGACCGTGGAGCAGCACAGCTTATGGGTGTAAATGTAAATGCAACGATTTCCCTTACTTTTGCAATTGGCTCAGGCCTTGCATGTGTAGCGGGTGTGCTTTTATGTTCGGCTTATCCAAGCCTTACACCTTACACAGGAGCGATGCCTGGTATCAAAGCCTTTGTAGCAGCCGTATTTGGTGGAATTGGTTCTATTCCAGGAGCTGTAATTGGTGGTATCTTACTTGGTGTAATCGAGATTTTAGGAAAGGCATATATCTCTTCTCAGGTAGCAGACGCCATCGTATTTGCAGTGCTTATTATCGTTTTATTGGTTAAGCCTACTGGCTTATTCGGCAAGAATATTCAGGAGAAAGTGTAGGTGAAATCGATGAACAATTTAGTAAATAAATTCAAAAATATGAACAAGGTAACAAAGACAAATACCATTACATATTCTATTGTAATTGTTGCATATCTTGTCATTCAGATGCTTGTTTTGACAGGAAATATTTCCAGTCTTATGAAGGGCCTTTTGGTGCCGATGTGTGTGTATGCAATCGCAGCGGTTTCTTTAAACCTCGTCGTAGGTATTTCGGGCGAGCTTAGCTTGGGACACGCCGGCTTTATGTGTGTAGGTGCGTATTCAAGTGCATTCTTCTCTGTATTAATAGGGGATGCGCTTCCAGAAGGAATTCGTTTTATTCTTGCGATTTTAATCGGTGCAGGTGTGGCGGCTTTGTTTGGTATTATCATCGGGATTCCGGTTCTGAAACTCCGTGGTGACTATCTTGCGATTGTAACCCTGGCATTTGGTGAAATTATCAAAAACCTCATGAATGTAATCTATGTGGGACGTGACAGCAAAGGGCTTCATTTTTCAGTAACCGATGCTGCGGACCTCAACATGGAAGCAGATGGACAGGTAATCATAAAAGGTGCGCTTGGTATTACAGGTACACCAAAGAACTCAAGC
>JAFQWG010000068.1 GCA_017407605.1 Agathobacter sp.
GGTTTGCTTGCAGGAGTAATGGATGTGCTTCCGTTTATTGGAACAGGAATTGTATTGGTACCAATCGGGGTTATACAGCTACTTGGAGGTAACTATCTTGCAGGGATTGTCGTTTTTACAGCGTATATTTTGTGTATTGTGATTCGAGAGGTATTGGAGCCTCGTCTTTTGGGGGATGGATTACAGGTATCACCGGTTGTTATTTTAGTGTCTGTATATGCTGGCGTGCTTTTTTATGGTATAGGAGGAGTGCTGCTTGGTCCCGTCACTTTGCTCATACTTGTGGAGGTTGCAAAAGAAATCTTTGGCAAAAAGCTTGAATCTTCCAATTTTGATTGACAGAATGAGCTTCCATTATTATAATGTCTAAAGGGTGTAATGAAAAGACAAATGTCCGTCCGAAAAAGACAGATGCGAAATAGAAGTCTTCACCAGTGATAAAGATAAAAAGAAAGGCATGGTATATAGATGAAAGCATACAAGGATTTAAGCAAGGAAGAACTTCAGTCACTTCAGAGAGAGTTACAGGAAAAATTTGCAAAGATTAAGGAAGAGGGCATTTCACTTGACATGTCTCGTGGTAAGCCAGGTGCAGATCAGTTAGACCTTTCCCTTCCAATGTTAGACGTATTAAACAGTGAGTCAGCATTCAAAGGCGTTCAGGGAATGGATCTTAGAAATTATGGTATTCTTGAGGGTATCACAGAAATTAGAGAACTTTTTGGTGATTTATTGGAAGCACCGACAGACCACGTTATTGTATATGGTAATTCCAGCTTAAATGTTATGTATGATTTGATTGCAAAGGCTATGATTCACGGTATTGCAGGTAATACACCATGGTGTAAGCTTGATAAGGTAAAGTTCCTTTGTCCAGTTCCAGGGTATGACAGACATTTTGCCATTACAGAGAGCTTCGGTATCGAGATGATTGCAATTCCTATGGATGAAAACGGTCCAGATATGGATTTAGTAGAGCAGTATGTAAATAATGATGCAGCGGTAAAGGGTATTTGGAATATTCCAAAGTATTCTAATCCAAGCGGTGTTGTTTACTCTGATGAGGTAGTAAGAAGATTTGCGAATTTGAAGCCGGCAGCACCAGACTTTAGAATCTTCTGGGATAACGCGTATGCTATACATCATGTTTTTGTAGAAAATAAAGCACAGATTTTAAACATTGTAGAAGAATGTGAAAAGGCAGGAAATCCGGATATGTATTATGAGCTTTGCTCCACATCTAAGATTACCTTCCCAGGTTCTGGTGTAGCAGCACTCATTACTTCTCCTGCTAATGTTGCAGATATTAAGAAATATATGACGGTTCAGACAATTGGTCATGACAAATTAAACCAGATGCGTCACGTGAAGTTCTTTGGTAATGCAGAAGGTGTTCATGCTCATATGGAGAAGCATGCGGCAATCCTTAGACCAAAGTTCGAAGCAGTACTCAACACCTTAGAGCAGGAGCTTGGTGGTCTTGAGATTGGTAGCTGGTTAAAGCCTCTTGGTGGCTATTTCGTAGCATTTGATACTTTAGAAGGATGTGCAAAGAGAGTTGTTGCTCTTTGTAAAGAAGCAGGTGTTGTAATGACTCCGGCAGGTTCTACTTATCCTTATATGAATGATCCGCAGGATACCAGCATCCGTATCGCACCAACACTTCCTTCTTCAGAAGAATTAAAGAAGGCTTGTGAAGTATTTGTGCTTTGTGTAAAGCTTGCGTCTGTAGAAAAGTTATTAGAAGCATAATAAGAAAATAATTGCAAATAA
>JAFQWG010000069.1 GCA_017407605.1 Agathobacter sp.
AGCACCTGTTGTGATAAGTGTACCAATCTGATATACAAAGAATGCAATCGTGTAACCAGTTGCAAACTGAAGTGCTACACCACCCCAGAACCATTTTGCATTACCCATTTCGGAATTCATGGCACCGAGAGCTGCAAAACATGGAGGTGTGAAAAGATTAAACATAAGGAATGCAAGTGCTGCTACCTTTGTTAATCCCATTGTCATAGCTACCTCATTAGAACCACCCATAAGTGCAAGTTCTTCTGTATCAATAAAGTTTGTAAGTGCATAACATACTGCCAATGTGCCTACTACGTTTTCTTTTGCAATAAAACCTGTGATTGCCGCTGCAGCCAACTGCCATGCCGCAATACCACATACTGGCACTAAAAGCACCGATACAGGAGAAGCGATTGTTGCAAGGATAGAAGTCTGTTCCATTCCTTCTTCAACAAGCTGTAAACTCCAGTTGAATGACTGCATAATCTGTACCACTGTATTACATACAAGAATTACAGTACCAGCTTTTTTTATGTAAGACTTACCACGAGCAATCATAGAACTCACGGCTCTCTTTAAGCTTGGAAGCTTATATTCTGGAAGTTCCATGATAAAGAACGAGGTTCTGTATTTGATTCCAGAAATCTTATTTACAAGAAGTGCTCCCACAAATACAAGGAAAATACCTACGAAGTACATCAGTGTACCTACCCAGGAAGCATCGCCAAAGAAAGCGCCTGCAAACAATGCAATAACAGGCAACTTTGCACCACATGGCATAAATGGAGCAAGCATTGCTGTTACACGTCGTTCTCTTTCATTGTGAATCGTACGACAAGCCATAATGCCTGGAATCGCACAACCTGTACCTACTACCATAGGAATTACAGATTTACCAGAAAGACCTACCTTCTTAAAAATAGGGTCTAATACTACCGTTGCACGCGCCATGTAGCCACAGTCTTCCAGTAAAGCAATAAGGAAATACATTACCATTACAAGTGGAAGGAAACCTACAACAGCACCTACACCACCGATGATACCATCAATGAGGAGGGCATATAGGAATGGATTCGCACCTTCCATGAATCCGCCTACCCAGCCTTGAAATGCTTCAATCCAGCCTACAAATACATCTGCAAGTGCAGGTCCAAGTGTTGACTGTGAAATGTCAAATACTATAAACATAACTGCTGCAAATACCAAAAGTCCTGCAACTGGCGATGTAAGAATATTGTCAATCGAATCTTGGAAATTACGATCTTTGGTATATACTTTTCTCTTTTCAACCGCCCTTACAATTTCATTTACAAATTTATAACGTTCGATATCTGCCGCTTTTGCTGACTCTCTGTCTTTTATATCCGCGTACGACTGTGTAAATGGAGCCATCTGTACTTTTCCCTTTACACATACTGCAGCATCAATAATCTGATGTAAACCTTCATGCGTTGATATCGTAGAAACCGTATTTATAATAGGACATCCTAATTTATCTGATAAAATCGATACATTAATTTCTGTTTCTTTCTTCAAATTAATATCAATTTTATTTAAAGCAATAACTACTGGGATTCCTAACTCTAATAACTGTGTTGTAAAGAACAAACTACGGCTCAAATTCGTTGCATCCACGATATTCACAATAACATCAGGACGCTCATTCACTATGTAATCTCTTGTCACGCTTTCTTCTGCTGTAAAAGGTGACATAGAATATGCACCTGGAAGGTCAACTGCAATCAGTTCTTCTCCTTCATGATAATGCTTCTTGATAGGACTTTCTTTTTTATCTACGGTAACACCCGCCCAGTTTCCTACACGCTCTGTACGACCAGTAAGCGCATTGTACATTGTGGTCTTACCACTATTTGGATTTCCTGCAAACGCTATTCTCATTTTTCTCTCCTCTAGACAGTAATTGCTCCTGCCAAATATTTATCGATATTGTATCTACCATCTTTGATTGACACGACACAGCTGTTTCTCTTTCTAGAAATTACTGTAATTGGCTCACCTGTGTAACATCCCAATGTAAAAAGGAAATTATCCAACTCATCATCGTGAGTCACTATATCTTTAATTATATATTCTGTTCCAATATCTGCTTCTAATAATGTCATAAAAGCCTCCTTTGCACTTTGCGATTAGTCTCAACTAACCACATTTGCATTTTACTCTCCTAACCGCAGTATGTCAAGACTAACCATGTACATTTTTCCATACATTTCCATTTTCTTTTTGTGCAAAAACACAATAGGGTTACTCTTGTTTTATATATTGAGTTTTGATATGCTCATTTTAGGGATATCAACTTTTGATAGTGTTTTATATCAAGATATGATAGAAACATTTTCTAACATACATCACCACAAGTACGGAGGAAATAGATGAAAAAAGAATATTCCATTGAAAAAATAAATTTCACAAGTCCTACAAAGGAAATTTTCAAATCGCATGACCACTATGTTATTGTGCTGATTTCACGTGGAAATTGTTATTTTGAGTTAGAAAATGGAGTTGTAAACTGCGATACGGAAACTGCTATTTTGCTTAAACCTGATACCATCATTCGAATGGAATATCATACTGACAAAAAGCCTCTCGAACTTTTGCTTATCCGTGTAGTTCCAGAAATATTAGAAGAATTATCCGATGAAAGTTGTGACTTGGAACATGGCTTCTCCTTTATTCCTTTGGAAAAAGCAATGATTCATCTAGACACACGCGATACCACTCTTATGAAGAATATCACAAAAACTATTTTACAGCTTTCCAACGAATCCGACGCCTTTGGGCATGAACTATATCAAAAGAACATGCTCTCTGTTTTGCTCATCCTATTTTTACGTTCCTGCATCGCATCCGATCATGTAAAACTATCTCATCGCAAAAAAGAATTTGTGATGGACGATGTCTTCCGTTACATTCGCGCCAATTTGGCTGGTGACTTGTCATTGGATATATTAGAAGAACAATTTTTTGTAAGCCGACATCATCTGTGCCGTGAGTTTAAAAAACTGACTGGTCAGACGATTCACTCTTATATTGTAAAATCTCGTTTGGATTTATGTAAAAAATATATTGAAATGGGAAAACCGATTAAAGAAGTATACGAACTCGGCGGTTTCGGAAGCTACAATCACTTCTTCCGCGCCTTTAAAAAAGAATATGGCATGACGCCAAAAGAATATTATGAAAGCCTGACGGAATAATCCGCCAGGCTTTCTAAAATGTACATCTTAGATATTTTTCACTACTTCATATGCTCTCGTAATCGCATCTCTTAAATTTCCAACTTTTTCACCATC
The DNA here is from genome assembly GCA_017407605.1 of Agathobacter sp. Classification (GTDB taxonomy): domain Bacteria; phylum Bacillota; class Clostridia; order Lachnospirales; family Lachnospiraceae; genus Roseburia. The sequence goes on from JAFQWG010000069.1 coordinate 3,294, forward strand.
ACCAATCAAATGATAATGTGTGTTCGCTGCTTTAAGCATATCTTCAATAGTAAGATCTACATGATATCCATTTGCAAATACTAAAGTATCTGCATCTTTGATTACATATTCTACCCCATTCTGTTCGTAAGTAATAGTATCTTCTGTAACAGCTGTTACTTTTGCATTACATTCGATATGTACGCCTTTGGCCATCATTCTCTGAACAAGAACACTTCGACCAGAACCTGATTCGTTCATAAGGATTTCTGGTGCCATTTCAAGCACTGTGATATCACGATTACGTACAAATCTATCATTTACGAGTGGAGCTAAGTATTCTGCCAATTCACAACCTACACTACCACCACCAATGATGATAATCTTACGGCCTGGGAAGGCTTTTCCTGCGAGAATATCATCTGCTGTTACAGCCTGCTTAAAACTTGTAAATGCATCGATAACATTTGGTTTTGCTCCTGCTGCTGCAACGACTTCATAGCCTGCAAATTCGCCTTCTAACATTTCTTTTGTGACTGGTGTATTAAGACGAATCTCTACGCCCATTGCTTCCATACGATGCGCCATATACTGAACCACTTTTGTAAGTTCCTGTTTTCCGATAGGCACACATGCTACGTGGAGTGCACCACCAAGTTCTTCGGTTGCTTCACAAAGCACTACATTGTGTCCGCGTTTTTTCGCAACAAATGCAGCTTCCATACCTGCTGGACCACCGCCGATAACAAGTACATTTTTCTTTACTTCTGCTTCTGTTAAAGTATCTTCGTTTTCTAATTCGAAAGATGGATTAATGGTACATGAAATACGTTTTCCAAACATGATACCGTTTAAGCAGCGTCCACACCCGATACAAGGACGTACTTCGATTTCTCTGCCTTCATATACTTTGTTTGCAAATTCTGGTTCACAGAGGTTAGCACGACCAATATAACAAGCATCTGCAAGTTCATTTGCGATGATTTCGTCTGCAACCCATGCGTCTGTAATACGACCAACAGTAGCCACAGGGATATTTACCTGTTTTTTGATATAAGAAGAAAGGTCTGTATGAGAACCCTGTTTTGTGCCAGGTGCTGGCATTGAGCTTGCACGTTTTACGGTATTACCACCAGATACATGAAGCATGTCTACACCTGCTTTTTCGAGCTGTTTTGCCACATAAGTCATATCTGTTAAGTTAAGACCACCATCACTGTATTCATCACCAGAGATACGCACCTGAATGATAAAATCTTCACCACAAGTTTTTCTAACTTCTTCGATTACTTCTAAAGTAAGGCGAAGACGTCCATTGATATCACCGCCGTATTCATCACAACGTTTGTTGTAAAGTGGTGTAAGAAAGCCGCCGAGCAGTCCATGCGCATGTGCTGCGTGGATTTCTACGCCATCACCGCCTGCCTGTTGTACGCGTTTTGCTGCTTCGCCGAACTGACGAATAATGACTTTTAACTCTTCTTTTGTCACAGCTCTAGGTGCTGCCTTTGCATAGTAAGGACCTACGTTGGAAGGTGCAATAAGCTGTGGTGTACCTGGCATTGGAAATGCCATATAAGCTGGATGAAAAAGCTGTGGAAGCATCTTACATCCATATTTATGTACCTCTGCAAAAAGTTTTGTCCAACCTTCAATAAAACTGTCATCATGGATTGACATATCTCCTGGCAAATAAATATAAGTAGGTTCTACGGTTACTACTTCTGTAACGATAAGACCTACGCCACCCTTTGCGCGTGCACCGTAATGCTGAATCAATTCTTCTGTTACATATCCTTTATCTGCCAAGTTTGTAGAAATTGGTGGCATGAAGATACGGTTTTTTATTTCTGTTTTTCCAACCTTAAGAGGCTGGAAAAGATGTTCATACTTATTCATTTTCTTATTTCTCTCCTGTCATAAATCTATATACAAAAAAACTATTACAAAATACCCATTTGGTGCTCAAAAAAGCAACTATTTTGGTCTAAAAATCTATATAGAAAGAAATTGCTAATAAATTACCATATTTCTACGAAAATCGTGGGTATTTTAAACCAGAAATACTGTATATAGATTTTCATCTCTTTTTTTCAGTGAAATTAACATAAAAAAATATATTTCGTAGGAAAAATTTTGTATATACCCAAGGCATGCTTGTACAACTCATAAATAAGGGCTGCCAAAACAGGCAGCCCCTCATCTCAAGCCGCCATGGGCTCTATTTTACTTCTATAAAACTCAAACCTTATACAATTGAGACTTATTAGATTTCATTCGCTGCGTTGTAGCCGCCACGGATAGCAGCATAGATATCTGCAGTCTTTTCTCCTGAGCAGTCGCCAGCGTAGTAAACTGGTACATTTACACCTTCTACATCAAGTACATTCTTCTTAGAACCTACAGCCATGATGATTGTATCGCAGTCGATAGCAACTTCTTTGCCTTCAGCATCTGTTACGTTAACTGTCTTGCCACCATTTGTGATGCTGTTTACTTTTGTATTTACATACTGTTTTACATCATGAGCAGCGAAGTCTTCCATCATGTATGGGAGTACAGTAGCTGATTCCTGAGCT
>JAFQWG010000070.1 GCA_017407605.1 Agathobacter sp.
CCTAAAACAAGACAACTTAGACATAGAAATTCTGCCCATAAACAGATTAAGTAATATGTATGGAAGAAATGTTACGCTTACAGCGTAAACTTATCCTTATTTCGTTGGTTTTATAAAAATAAATTCTAAGCTATCTCGTTAATTTGTATTTAAACACCAATTCATAGTGTCTCAACATTTGCTCCAATGACACCTTCTTTGTCACAGGATGCATCTTCCATTGGGCTTCATCCAGATGCACAGTACGAAGCGTTGAGAGCCTATCGGATGAGATAGAAGAGGCTTCGTTTACTCCGTCTACTGGAATGCGAATAAATGCGAGGTCGTATTCCTCGTTGGTAAATACAACCGAAGCACTACACGTCATTTCGTTATAAAAGGATACCAAAGCGGTTAGATTGCCTGCTACGACAGATTCATTGGTAGCAATGGTGATAAATTCGTTATCAATCTTTATGATAAATCCATCGCCTGCCACATCATTTTTGCTATTACTAATTTGTACGAGCGCTGGGACGATATCAACTTCTAATTGCGTTGCATCATCATAATAGCCAATGTCATATTTGTTGTAAGCCCCAACAATTGCGTGGTCAGTGGCGTTGATCTTATGTGTATCAATGAGTTGCTGTAAAGCTTTTTTTGACATTATGTGGACATTTGCAGTGCAAGTGGATGTAAGTCCATATTTATCTTTGGCGGAAAAAGAGACAGTGTAAGACCCTTCTTTCCCAATGTTTAGATTAGAAGTATCTAAGGTGATATCTTCAAACGTGTAATCACCATCTACAATATCCCAAACTTTTACATAATCTTTGTATGGGATTTCAGCTCCGGTTACGACGTAGTAATCCGGTGGTGTTTCTATAATAGGTGGTGTTTCTACTTTTAAGGTAAATGTAAAATCATTCGAGTTTGCATAGATATCAGTAGCCGTGATGGTAAGCTCATAGATGCCGCCATAAGTAAACTGAAATTCTTCGCCAGAGATAGCAATACCTTCTGCATAAGCTTTTTTTATGGTGTCTAATTGTTCGCTACTGCTGTCTGCAGGGGGCATATAAAAATTGTCGGAACGAATCTTGGTAAACAATAGACTTTCGATTTTACTATTATCGGTAACGCGGATACCGAGTTTTGATACAGAGATAATATCGCCAGCTTTAATGGTTTTAGTGTTGATATCACAGCTTATGATAGGTGCAGTCATATCAGGTTTATTTTCTTCAGTATTGTCTTCTTCTGAGAAGGTATCAGAAAAATTAGGGAAGGATATATTAGAGAAAGAAAAATCTGGGAAGACACGTAAGAATACAAAAAGACATACCAATAAAATAAGCAACACGATTGCAATTACTGGTGGCTGATTACGTTTGTTCATAGAGATTCTCCTTTCAAGGTTTTTAGTATGTGGCATAAAATATCTACAATCCCACCACGAGGACATATATGCATTATTGCAGAAAAGACTGGCAAAAGCCAGCCTTTTTTCATTATTGTTTGATTGAATTATTTTGTTACAAAAATAAGGCCATAAGCACCAGGTCCAATATGGCATCCAATGGTTGCTCCAACCTGAAGACGCTTTGTAACGCTTACACCGGCAGTTTTTAATTTCTGCTCTAGTTTCTCTGTATTCTCTTCACCATAGGCATAAAGGGAATATGCAGGGAAACTTGTATCAATTCCCTTATCTGTAATCATCTTTACAAGAGATGCGATGGCTTTGTTGCGGCCTAATGCTTTCGCAGGAACGCCCATCTTACCTTCGTCATTTACTGTAATGATTGGCTTTAAATTAGCAAGTTCGCCTACAGCAGCGGCAGCTTTGTTTAAACGTCCACCTTTGTAGAGATATTCTAAAGTATCGAGTGCAGCATAAATTACAACACGAGATTTGAATTCTTCTAATTCTGCGGCGATTTCTGCAGCGGCTTTGCCTTCTTCACGAAGCTTGCAAGCAAATTCTGCCATAATACGAATTGCGCGTGTTGCAGAGAGAGTATCTATTAAGTAGATCTCATCGTATTCTGCCATGTTCTTTGCAAGTGCTGCGGTTTGGAATGTGCCACTAAGCCCAGATGAGAGGGAAAGGTAGATTAAAGAATCCCCTTTTTCTTTTGCATCTTCAAAGATGTCTAAAAATACTTGTGGTGATGGTTGTGCTGTCATTGGAAAAGATTCGGTTTCCAACAACATCTGGTAAAGTTCATCTTTTGTGATGTCTATACCATCGAGGTAGTTTTTGTCATTTAATGTAATATTAATTGGAACGAGTTCCATGTTAAGATCTTTTACTTCCTGCGCTGTATAATCAGCCGATGAATCAACTAAAATTCTAATCATATCTTATCTCTCCTTTCAGAAAAATAAACCAACATGAAAAAATGTAACATAGCAAAAATAGAATGTCAACATTAGTTTTGAGAACAAAATGTGAATAATCTTTGAACAAAGATATTAATTAATTACTCCATGATGGTGCATTTCGGTATGCTCTGTCATTGGTAGAAAAGTATATCCATTTAGTAAGCCCCAGCATATAATCTCTTCGACGGCTTCTACACTAAATTGTTTTGTATCGTGCTGTAAAACAATCGAAGTAGAAAATTGTTGCATGCCGGCAATAACATTGGCTGCAACCTCTGCAGAAGTTTTTGCTGTGCTAGCATCGCGACTGTCAACGTTCCAGTCTGCATAAAGGTACCCATTGGCAGTGACGCTTTGTGTTAGTCTGCTCATAATCCCTTTGCTGTAGCGTCGACTAACAGTATTTGAACTACCACCGGGGAAGCGGATGATGATTGGAGCGATGCCGGTTTGTTGAGATATAACTTCGCTCATACTGTAAAGGTCGGTATAATAAGCCGCTTCACTAGCATATATTTTAGAAAACTTATGACTATAGGTATGTATGCCAATGGTGTGCCCTCTAAAATATGCATCATTTATCATATATTGATAATCGGGGTATTGATTTGTAACAAAGAAGGTAACATCTACATTATATTTGTCTAGTATATCCAGAAGTTGTTCTGTATATTTGTACGGACCATCATCAAAGGTAAGGTAGACTATTTTGTCAGTAGGGTTAACTCGGCGATCCTCGCTTTGTGGTTCATATACATAGACCGTCTTGTTTAACGAGGTTAGGTTAAACGAAGAGTCAACAGCAGTATAGGTAATTGTATAGATACCAGGCGTGTTGGTGTCCAATGCTCCTGTTACAAACACATCGGAGGTAACATCTCCGTCAATGTCATCAAAGGCATTGTAACCTGATTCCACAAAGGCTTCGCCCGCACGCACAAAAGCAGTAGTGCTCGCCAAGAAGAGCTGTGGAGGCGTAAATTCCTGTACGACGACAACTCTTTGTGCCTGATAGTAGTTGCCACTCGAATCTATAACGGTATAGGTTAAATACTGTTTGCCATAGATACTGGTATCTATGGCACCAGTGGTGATTACATTGGCCGAAATATCTCCGTCTACATCATCCCAGGCGGTAAAACCTGGATCTTCAAATTTGGAACCTTCTGTGATGAGGAGTTTGTCTCCTGCATTTAAAGTAATGACTGGAGCTACAACGTCCTGACACACGAGAGTGCGGACTGCAGTGGCCTGATTACCAAAACTGTCTGTTACTGTATAGGTAATAGAGGTTGGAGTTTCGGTGCGTACTACCTGGGAAGTCAAATCTCCATCATAATTATCTGTCGCAGTAAAACCTGTTTCACTATAAGTATACCCAGGACTGTAATATCCAATTTCCCCACCATTTAAAGTAATTGTAGGACCAGTGTGATCCTCGATGATATAAGTATGTGTTGCAGAAACGATTTCCTCTTCGTTTGAAGCAGTATATGTAATGGTATATGTGCCGATGGTGTTAAAATCAACACTTCCTTCTACTTCTACATCGAGATAAGTATCTTCTTTTGCATATTGCCAGGTGCGATAGTGAGCAGTTACTTCTGGAAGAGAACCCGTGCCGTACTCTAAGATAATGGTTTCTCCGTCTTTGACACTAAGTATAATTGGTGTGTTTTTAGACAGGTGTAACAGTGCGAAAACAGCAACTGTACATAATAAGAAAAAAGATACCGCAAGGGAAATATATAAAGTAAGTTTTCTTTTTTTCTTAAGTGTTTTTTTGAATTCTCTTTGTTCTTTCATATTATCTATAAGACTCCAAGTGATGAAAAGGTAACTATAATAAATATGACTGCCACAAAGAAAAGTGGCAGTCATTGTGGTTGCACAAGCATGTTGAATGAACTTCCGGTGGACGTTCATTCGACACTAATTGTTTTTATTTGTCGTGAATTTCAGAGTGAAGTTCCTGTAATGACTTAACTTCTGAGTTGCCGTGTTCTTTGATGTGACGGATACCTTCAGCAGTTGCTTTTGCAGCAGCCATAGTTGTCATATAAGGAATCTTTCCTTTGATAGCAGCTTTACGTAAGTAGCTATCGTCGTTTACACTTTCTTTTCCTGCAGGTGAGTTGATAATCAACTGGAAATCAACATTTGTGATAGCGTCTAATGTGTTTGGACGA
>JAFQWG010000071.1 GCA_017407605.1 Agathobacter sp.
CTCATGTGAAGTAGATGTATCACGAATCTTATCAATAGCTTCCATAGCTGTATTAATCGCTGTATCAAAACCAATTGTATAATCGGTACACGCAATATCTAAGTCAATAGTACCTGGTACACCTACTGTATTAATACCTAATGCAGCAAGTTTCTGTGCACCACGGAATGAACCATCACCACCAATAACTACGATTGCATCGATACCATGTTTTTTACAGATTTCAGCAGCTTGTTTCTGTACATCTGGATCTACGAATTCTGTACAACGAGCAGTCTGTAATCTTGTACCACCACGAGAAATTGTATCCGAAACGCTAGATGCGTTCATATCAAAAATTTCTTCATTCAAAAGACCTGCATAGCCTCTTGAAATACCTTTTACTTTTTTTCCTTTGTAAAGAGCTTCACGAACTACCGCACGTGTTGCAGCATTCATACCTGGAGCATCTCCACCACTAGTTAAAACAGCAATTGTCTTAATTTCATTAGCCATTTTAAATCGCCTCCAAATCTTTTATTATTGCCACTGGCAATACCCTAATACATTTTATACTTTTTAGACTTTGTTTTCAATGCTCTTTTCCACAACTTTTACGTTTTTTTCACCTAAAAAGTTCTTTAAGGTAGTTAAAAGTTCCTCATTTACCCCTACAGTCTGATTTTTTCCCAGACGTTTGATAGATTTCGGATTCGCAACATAGATAACCACTTCATCATTTCCATCGGAATCGTACAGAACATCCATAAGCACACTTTCTTTTTCCTTGTACTCTTCCATGGTTGCAAACTGGAACCAAAGCTCACAGCCTGTCTCATCAAATGGAACGATACGTTCACAGATAATCTTACCATCTTTATCATCTTCTACAGACGCATGACCTACGATAAATACCTTTTCATCCACATTAAGATATCTCTGATATTTCTCATAATCCCTTGGGAAAATGATAACTTCTACCATACCTGTTAAATCTTCAATCGAGATATACGCCATCGCTTTATTATTACGGGTAAATGTAACTTTCTTTTCTGCAATAAGTCCACCAACGATAACATGCTGGTTATCTTTTACCTTAACCTGTGCAGACACACCGGTTTTCATCGCTTCAAGATTACCCTCTTCTGCTTCTGCCAATGCAAAATCCGATGCAACAGCAGTGATATTCTTACGAATTTTTTCTACATATTCTTCTAATGGATGACCACTTAAATAAATACCCAAAACCTCTTTTTCAAAACCTAAGAGCATTTCCTTTGGAAACTCTCCAACATTTGGATATTTAATTTCATAGTCACTCTTTTCCTCTTCTGATGCAAAATCAAACAAGGTCATCTGACCTGCCACAGAGGATTTTTTCTTAGAAGTCACCTGATCAATCATAGAAGCATAAACAAAGGTCATCTGCTTACGGGTGCCGTCTAAGCTGTCACAAGCACCTGCTTTAATCAGGTTTTCGATCGCACGTTTATTGACATCACGTTCTGCCACTCGTTCAATAAAATCCTGTAAAGTACGATATGGACCGCCTACTTTACGTTCTTCAATAATCTTGTCAATGACAGGACGTCCAAGGCTCTTAATCGCATACAAACCATAACGCACATTAGAACCTTCTGCTGTAAATTCACCCCAGCCAGCATTGATATCTGGTGAAAGTACCTCTATATTCATTTCCTTACAATGATTTAAATATTCTGCCGCTTTTGCAGAATTATCGATTACGGAAGTCATAAGCGCAGCCATAAACTCAACTGGATAATAGTACTTAAGCCATGCAGTCTGCACTGAAATCACCGCATATGCGGCTGCGTGGGATTTATTAAACGCATACTTTGCAAAGTCTACCATCGAGTCATAAATACTGTTTGCAGCACTTTCAGAAATACCATTTGCCACACAGCCCTTGATACCTTCTTCTGGATTACCATATACAAAGTTTTTACGTTCTGCATCAATGACATACTGCTTTTTCTTACTCATGGCACGACGAATATTATCCGCTTGTCCCATTGTATAACCTGCAAGTTTCTGTACAATCTGCATTACCTGTTCCTGATATACGATACATCCATAGGTTGGCTCAAGGATACTTTCCAGTTCAGGTGTAACATATGTAATTTCACTCTGGTTATTCTTTCCTCTAATATAGTCTGGAATAAAATCCATAGGACCTGGACGATAGAGTGAAATTCCCGCTACGATATCTTCAAAGCTCTGTGGCTTTAATTCGCGCATGAAGTTCTGCATACCGCCAGATTCCAGCTGGAATACTCCTTCTGTTTTTCCAGTTCCGATAAAATCAAGTACCGCTTTATCATTAAAGTCAATGTGATCGATATCCACATCAATTCCCTTAGATGCTTTGATATTTTTTACAGCATCTTTTAATACAGTTAAGGTACGAAGTCCTAAGAAATCCATCTTAAGAAGTCCGAGCTCTTCTAACTGTACCATATTGTACTCTGCCGTCGGTGTACCATCACTGGCACGTCCAAGTGGCACGTAATCACTGGCCACACCTGGATAAATCACAACCCCTGCTGCATGAACAGACACATGGTTAGGAAGGCCTTCTAACTTCTTTGCCATGTCAATCAAATCATGCATCGCACGGTCGCCTTCATAAACGGAACGCAGTTCAGGATTCATCTGAATCGCTTTATCAATGGTAATATTTAATTCCATTGGCACCATCTTTGCCAATTTATCCATATCCGCATATGGGAAGTCCAAAGCTTTTCCTACTGCCTTAATTACACCTCGTGCTGCCATAGTACCAAAGGTTGTAATCTGTGTTACAGAGTCTTTTCCGTATTTTTCATTTACATATTCAATTGCTCGGTAACGTTCTGCATATTCGAAATCCACGTCGATATCCGGCATGGATACACGTTCTGGATTTAAGAAACGTTCAAAAAGCAGGTTATATTTCACTGGATCTACGTTGGTAATTCCGGTACAATAACATACACGGCTACCCGCTGCCGAACCACGTCCTGGTCCTACCCAGCAGTCATGATTTCTACACCAGTTAATATAATCCCATACAATCAAAATATACTCTACAAAGCCCATCTTTTCGATAATTCCAAGTTCATATTCCATGTCCTTGTGAATCTGCACACGGTCTTCATCTGTATATTCCGTGTTCTTTACATATTTTTCTCTAAACCCTTCTTCACAAATATGTACAAGAAATTCTTTTGCACTTGCAAATCCTTCTGGCACTTCGTATTTTGGAATCTTATAATTACCAAATTCGAGTTCTACGTGACAGCGATCTGCAATCATCTGCGTATTGTAGATTGCTTTTAAAGCATATGGGAAGATCTTTGACATCTCTTCTTCACTCTTAACAAAATACTGTCCGCCATCGTAGCGCATACGATCTTCATCAGACACCTTTTTCCCAGTCTGAATACAAAGAAGTACATCATGTGATTCTACGTCTTCTTCATAGGTGTAATGAATATCGTTGGTACATACCAATGGAATACCTGTTTCTTCACTCATGCGAAGCAAATCATTGTTTACACGTTTCTGGTCTGCAATACCATGATCCTGTAATTCTAAGAAGAAATTGTCTGGACCAAAACAGTCTCTATATTTAAGCGCAGTCTTTTTCGCTTCTTCATAAAATCCTCGAATCAAATATCTTGGAATCTCACCTGCCAGACATGCAGACAGCGCAATCAGACCTTCGTGGTATTTCTCCAAAGTTTCAAAATCCACACGAGGTCTATAATAATATCCTTCCGTAAATCCAATGGAAACAATCTTCATCAGATTTTCATAACCCTTGTTGTTTTCTGCCAAAAGTACCAAATGGTAATACTTATCGTCACCATGGCTTAATTCGCGGTCAAAACGTGAGTTAGGTGCTACATAGATTTCACAACCAATGACTGGATTTATTCCAGCATCCTTGCATGCCTTGTAAAAATCCACCACACCATACATAACGCCATGGTCTGTGATTGCCGCTGCATTCATGCCAAGTTCTTTGACACGGTTGACATAATTCTTTATTTTATTGGAACCATCTAATAAACTATACTCTGTATGAGTATGCAAATGTACAAAAGCCATACACGGCTCCTTTCTATTTTGTCATACGAAGTGCTCGTGTGAACACCTCGGATGGATTTTGTCTAATAAAATCTTTGGACTCAATTAGTCCAACCTTCATCTTAGCCATACGAAGATAGATGCTGTTGCGTTCATCCTTACCTGAACGTACATCAAACGTAGTTGCAATAAGTGCTC
>JAFQWG010000072.1 GCA_017407605.1 Agathobacter sp.
AATTCGAAACATTAGATGAATACAAAGAAGACATCAAAAAACGTCTTGAAGAACAGAAAGCTACAGAAGGCAAACGTGCTCAGGAAGACGAAGCAATTGCTGCTATCGTAGAAAAATCAGAAATGGAAATTCCAGAGGCTATGATTCGTACACAGTGTGAAGACATGGTAAATGAATTTGCACAGAGAATTGCTCAGAGTGGACTTTCTATGGAACAGTACATGCAGTTCTCAGGACAGACCATCCAGGGATTAATGGCTCAGGTTCGTCCAGAAGCTGAAACACGTATCAAAACAAGCCTTGTTCTTGAAGCAATTGTTAAAGAACAGAATATTGAAGCAACAGATGCTGATGTAGATGCAGAAATCGAAAAGATGGCAGCTATGTATGGCATGGATGCAGCTCAGTTAAAAGAATATATGGGCGAAAATGAAAAAGCTGGCATGAAGAGAGAGCTTGCTATTACAAAAGCTGTAGAATACATTATGGCTAATGTAAAAGAAAAAGCTGCTAGAAAACCTAAAAAAGATGAAGCAGCAACAGAAGAAGAATAGCATTACATGCTATAGGATGCACAGCTCGCGGAAAGGTAGATTGTTGCAGAGCAACTCCGCTCGCGTGCGAGAGTTCGTAAACGAACTCTTATGAGACAGATTAATATAAGGGTTGTCGCAGAAAATGCGACAGCCCTTTAGGACTTTTATTAAGGAGGCAATTTTTACATGAGTTTGGTACCTTACGTCGTTGAACAAACTAGTAGAGGAGAAAGAAATTACGATATTTACTCCCGCTTATTAAAAGATAGAATTATTTTCCTTGGAGAAGAAGTAAACGAAACTACAGCTAGTCTTGTAGTAGCTCAGCTTTTATTCCTTGAATCAGAAGACCCAGGAAAAGATATTCAGTTATATATTAACTCACCAGGTGGTTCTGTAACTGCTGGTATGGCAATTTACGATACAATGCAGTATATCAAATGTGATGTATCCACTATCTGTATTGGTATGGCTGCTAGTATGGGTGCATTCCTCTTATCTGGTGGTACAAAAGGCAAGAGATTTGCTCTTCCAAATGCAGAAATTATGATTCATCAGCCATTAGGCGGTGCAAAAGGTCAGGCGACAGAAATTCAGATTGCAGCAGAACATATCTTAAAGACAAGAAAGAAATTAAACGAAATGTTGGCTGCAAATACAGGAAAGTCTTATGAACAGATTGCAATTGACACAGAAAGAGATAACTATATGAGCGCACAGGAAGCGTTAGAATATGGTCTTATCGATGGTGTTATTACTAGTCGCTAGGTAAAAGTAAAAGCCAAGAGAAGGGTCCGTTGGAGCTTTCCTTGACATGCATGTGCAACAAAAGGCTGCCGCAAAATGCGACGGCCTTTTTCGGAGATATGAGACGAGAAAAAACTTGATGTTTTTTACCCGGTTTCGAAATAAAAAGAGACAATTTAGGGAGAATTAGATATGGCAGGAAAGAAAAATGATGTAATTCGCTGTTCCTTCTGTGGTAAGACACAGGAGCAGGTTGGCGGTAAGCTTATTTCTGGACCAAATGGCGCATTTATCTGCTATTCGTGTGTAGATATCTGTGCTGAAATCGTCGATGAAGACGAGTTTGGAATTGATTCAAATAAATCAAATGCACAGGAAGAAATCAATCTGTTAAAACCAGAAGAGTTAAAAGCATTTTTGGATGACTATGTAATTGGGCAGGATCAGGCAAAGAAAGTGTTGTCAGTAGCTGTTTACAATCATTACAAACGTGTGCTTGCGGGCTCAGATTTGGGAGTAGAGTTACAGAAGAGTAACGTGCTTATGCTCGGACCAACTGGTTCTGGTAAAACACTTTTGGCACAGACACTTGCAAGAGTGATTAACGTACCATTTGCAATTGCAGATGCTACTACACTTACAGAAGCAGGTTATGTAGGTGAAGATGTAGAGAATATTTTGCTCAAACTGATTCAGGCTGCAGATTATGATGTAGAACGTGCTCAGCATGGTATTGTATATATTGATGAAATCGATAAGATTACTAAGAAATCAGAAAATGTATCGATTACAAGAGACGTATCTGGTGAAGGTGTACAGCAGGCACTTCTTAAAATCTTAGAAGGTACTGTGGCATCCGTTCCTCCTCAGGGCGGTAGAAAGCACCCACAGCAGGAACTTATTCCAATTGATACCACAAACATTTTATTCATCTGCGGTGGTGCGTTTGATGGTTTGGAGAAAATCATTGAAAAGAGAATGGATACTGCATCGATTGGTTTTAATGCAGAAGTACACAGCAAACATGACCTGAATGTTGGAGAAGCATTTAAACATGCGCTTCCACAGGATTTTGTAAAATTTGGATTGATTCCAGAATTCATCGGTCGTGTGCCAATTACCGTTTCTTTGGATAACTTGGATAGAGATGCGCTTATCCGCATTTTGAAGGAGCCAAAGAACTCATTAGTAAAACAGTATACAAAATTATTTGATTTAGACGGAGTAGGTCTTACTTTTGATGAAGAAGCAATCGGTGCGATTGCGGATAAAGCATTAGAACGTAAGACGGGAGCAAGAGGTCTTCGTGCGATTATGGAAAATGTGATGTTGGATTTGATGTATACCATTCCTTCGGATGACAGTATTTCAAAATGCAATATCACAAAAGAGATGGTAGAAGATAATTTGAAAGCATTGGAACAGAATCCATTTAAGCTTGAGAAGAAAACAGAAAGTCTTGCTTCATAGGAAAAGTAAGGAGAGAAACCCATGACTAAAATGCCAGCAATAGCACTTCGTGGCATGACAATTTTGCCAGGAATGGTAGCCCATTTTGATATTAGTAGAGACAAGTCCATAAAGGCTGTAGAGGCAGCGATGAACTATGACCAGCAAATTTATCTGGTAACACAGCGTGATGCAGAAGTAGATAATCCAAAACTGGATGACTTGTTTGAAGTGGGTATCATTGCAGAAATCAAACAAGTGATTAAGATGCAGAATAATATTGTGCGTGTTTTAGCAGAAGGAAAAAGCCGTGGCAAGATTATAGGTTTTGCAGAGAGAGAAGAGTTTTTGGAAGCAGAGATTGAAGAATTAGAAGATGTTGAAGAAATGCTTCCAGACACAGCAAAACAGGCAATGAAAAAGAGTATTCGAGATAATTTTGCCCGCTATGTAAAAATTCATGGAAAAATCGCTCCGGATACCATCAAACATGCGAATGGTATTCGTGATTTAAAAAATCTTATCAATTATGTTGCCAATACGATTCCAGTTGGATATGCAGATAAACAGCATATTTTGGAAGCAAATAGTGTGGGTGAGAGATACGAAGTTTTACTTGCACTTTTATTCCGTGAGATCGATGTGATGGCAATTCAGAAGGATTTCCAGGACAAAGTAAAACAGCGTATTGATAAGAATCAAAAAGATTATATTTTGCGCGAACAGATGTCAGTGATTCGAGAAGAATTGGGCGAAACCAATACTCAGTCCGATGCAGATGGATATCTGGAAAGCTTGGAGAAATTAGATGCTTCTGAAGAGGTAAAAGAACGTATCAGAAAAGAGATTATGCGTTTTAAGAATATTAATTCCAATTCTTCAGAAAGCAATGTAAGCCGTGGATATATTGAAACATTATTAGAGCTTCCTTGGAACAAAGCCTCTAAAGATAATAATGATTTAGACCACGCACAGGAAGTGTTAGATGCAGACCACTATGGTCTGGAAAAAGTAAAAGAACGTATGCTGGAATTCTTGGCAGTGCGTAATCTGACCAGCAAAGGCGAAAGTCCAATTATTTGTCTGGTAGGACCTCCAGGAACTGGTAAGACGAGTATTGCTCGCTCGGTAGCAAGAGCTCTGAACAAAGAATATGTGCGTATCTGTCTGGGCGGAGTGCGTGATGAGGCAGAGATTCGCGGACATAGACGAACTTATGTAGGAGCGATGCCAGGACGTCTTGTCAATGGGCTTCGTGCAGCAGGTGTAAAGAACCCACTCATGCTGCTGGATGAAATTGATAAAGTGAGCAGCGATTATAAAGGCGATACTTCTGCAGCACTTTTGGAAGTGTTAGATTCAGAGCAGAATAGTAAGTTCCGTGACCATTATGTAGAAATTCCTGTGGATTTATCAGAAGTACTTTTTATTGCGACTGCAAACGCAATGCAGGATATTCCAAAGCCACTTTTGGATCGTATGGAAATCATTGAAGTTACGAGCTACATGGAAAACGAGAAGTTCCATATTGCAAAAGAGCATTTGATTCCAAAACAGCTTGAGAAGAATGGATTAAAACCAGAACAGATTACCATTAGTGATAAAGCACTTATCAAAATGATTCGTTCATATACCAAAGAAGCGGGTGTTCGTGGTTTGGAACGTAGGCTTGGAGAAATCTGCCGTAAAACAGCTCGTGAAATCTATCAGAACAAGAAAGAAAAAATTCGTGTAACGGATACAAATCTGACGAAGTTTTTAGGTAAAGAAAAGTACTCAAAAGAAGAAAAGAACGAAACCGATGAAATAGGTGTAGTTCGTGGTCTGGCTTGGACAAGTGTGGGTGGTACTACACTTGAAATTGAAGTAAATATTATGCCGGGAAAAGGTGAAGTAAAACTCACAGGTAAAATGGGCGATGTGATGAAAGAATCTGCCATGGCAGGTATCAGTTATATCCGTTCTATCAGTGAAGAATATGATATCGCTAAAGACTTTTTCCAGGAACATGATATTCATATACATATTCCTGAAGGAGCTGTACCAAAGGATGGTCCTTCCGCAGGAATTACTATGGCGACTGCGGTATTGTCTGCAGTTATAAAAAGACCTGTAAGAGCTGATGTAGCGATGACTGGTGAAATTACTTTAAGAGGCCGAGTGCTTCCAATTGGTGGATTAAAAGAAAAACTTCTCGCAGCAAAAACTGCAGGAATGAAAACGGTTTGTGTACCACGCAAAAATGAAAAAGACTTAGATGAGATTTCAGATGAAATCAAAAAAGGTCTTGAGATTGTGCTGGTAGAGAAACTCGATGAAGTGCTTGAAACAGCATTTGTAAAATAGTTTTATAGCCGTCTGTGGGTGTCACAGACGGCATGATTTTGAAAGAAGGAGTTTGATATGGTTATAAAGAATGTCAATCTGGAAACGGTTTGTGGTATTACGAGTACGTTTCCAGATAACCCACATTATGAAGTAGCGTTTGCGGGAAAATCCAATGTTGGAAAATCTTCGCTTATCAATGCACTTATGAATCGTAAGTCGCTTGCGCGCACTTCGTCACAGCCGGGTAAAACACAGACTATCAACTTTTATAATATAAATGATGCGATGTATTTGGTGGACTTGCCAGGTTATGGCTATGCCAATGCAAATGTAGAAATCAAGGCAAAGTGGGGTAAGATGATTGAAAAATATCTTCATACTTCTACGAAATTAAAAGCGGTATTCTTGCTTATTGATATTCGTCACGAGCCTTCTGATAATGATTGCCTGATGTATGAATGGATGGTAGAACAGGGCTTTGCACCGATTATTATTGCGACTAAGGTGGACAAGATTAGTCGTGGTGCCGTGTCAAAACACATGAAGATGATAGCAGATACTTTAAATGTAGAGCCAGACACCATTATGATTCCATTCTCAGCAGAAACGAAACAAGGTAGAGAAGATATCTGGGAACTCATTGATTCTTTGGTATTGCCAGATGGTGAAGAGGAAACTATAGGTTTCGATGAAAGTGCTGATGTGACAGTTGCAAAAGAGAGTGAAGTTAATGCGAATGTTGGAAATGCGGAAACTGCAGAACCAGTAAAGCAACGCAAACCTCGTTGGAAAGCAGAAGGAAAAGAAACTGCGAAAAAGACAAAGAAATTACAGGAAAAGAAAGCGGCAAAGACTGCGTCAAAAACTGGAAAGAAATCTAAGAAGAAATAATATGAAGAATAAATAATATGAAGAATAAATAATATGAAGAATAAATATGTATTTGTCCTTATCATGTTACTTGCGATTTTGGTAGTAAGTATTGGTTTTACTAATATCTATGTAAGTCATAATCAGCAGACAGAGGACGAGGAATTTGTAGTATTGACTTCTTTTTATCCAATGTATATTGCCACGATGAATGTGGTGGGGGATACAGAAGGAGTGACATTAAAAAATTTAAGTGAGCCACAGACGGGCTGCTTGCATGATTTTCAACTGACGCCGGCGGATATGAAGCTTTTATCCACGGCGGATGTTTTTGTTGTCAATGGTGGTGGAATTGAGTCCTTTATGGAAGAGATTGCAATGCAGTATCCAGAACTTGCAATCATTGAGGCAAGTGAAGGAATTGAATTTTTGTGCGAAGATGATTCTCATGGACATGAGCATGTGTTGCATGAAGATGATGAACATTTACACGAAGAAGAGATAGATGCAGATGGTGAATATGTGGACGAAGCACATAACCACGATGTGAACGCACATGCATGGATGAGTGTGGAATTGCATCGCAAGCAAGTGGAAAATATATCCAACGTACTTGCGGAAATCGATCCAAAAAATCGTGAAAGTTATCTTGCAAATGCAGGCGTGTACGACGGAAAATTAGAGGCAATTCAAGTAGAGCAGGAAAAGGTTCAATTATTAACGCAAGGTGCAGCTACCATTATGTTCCATTGTGCATTTGATTATGTAGCAATGGATTATGGGCTTGATGTAGCATTTTGCATGGACTTAGATGAAGAACGTCAGGTAAGTGCCGGTGAGGTTGCAGAAGTTCTTGAAGTTGTTGAACATGAGGATGTGAAGTATATTTTTGCAGAAGAATTATATGGTGCATCTATGTGTGAAATGGTCCAAAAGGAAGTGGATGTAAAGGTGATTTATTTAGATCCTTTAAACCGTGGAGATTATGAAATGGATAGTTACTTAAAGGGAATGCACAGAAACTTAGAATTGATCCAGTCTGCATTTGCAAATTAGAAATATTTTGTAGAAATAATAAGAATGAAAGAAGAAAATTATAAGAAGGGAGGCACATATGAAATTAAAAAAGATTATTGATACTTGTGGATTTCATTGTATTAAAATAAAGAATCTTGGTGTAAGCTTTGGTGAACACGTTGTATTAAAAGATGTGAATCTGCATATTCATTGTGGCTCCTTAAATGCGATTATCGGAAAGAATGGTGCCGGAAAATCTACGCTTGTGCGTGCGATTTTAAAAGATGTGCCAACAGAAGGTACGATTGAGTATCGTGATACCAAAAATGGTAAGATGAAGGATTTAAAGATCGGATATGTTCCTCAGTCTATCAATATCGAAAAAGATACTCCACTTAGTGTATATGATTTGATAGCAAGTTATCAGTATCATTATCCAGTGTTTTTGCCAAAGAGTAAGCGTATTTATGAAGAAATCAAAATGTATTTAGAAACCTTTGAGGCGGCAGATTTGATTGATAAGCAGGTTTGCAATTTATCTGGTGGGCAGCTTCAGAGAGTGCTTTTATCTATGGCGGTAGCCGATAAACCCAAACTATTGCTTTTGGATGAGCCTGTTTCAGGCATTGATAAAAATGGTATGGAACTTTTCTATAAGACAATTACCTATTTGAAAGAGCATTACGATTTGGCAATTATTTTAATCTCACATGATTTGGAATACGTAAAACAATATGCAGACCATGTGGTACTTTTAGACCAGACGGTATTAAAGCAGGGAACTGTAAATGAGGTGTTTGAGAGTCAAGAATTTGCCTCTGTTTTTTCAACTGAGATAGATGAAGCCTGGGTACATGCTGGAAGACAGCCCCTTGTAGATAATTGGGCATATGGTTTGAATGTAAAACAGGCTAGAGAAACTATGATAGGAGGTAGTGATAATGATTAACTGGACCTCCTGGTTAGATTATGGTTTTATGAGAAATGCACTGTTTGCGGTGCTTATTATTACTCCATTATTTGCACTTCTTGGTACGATGATTGTAAATAAAAAGATGGCGTACTTTTCGGATGCGCTCGGACATTCTGCTCTTACTGGAATTGCAGTTGGTGTAGTTTGTGGTATGCAGGATACGACTGCTTCTATGGTGATTTTTGCAGTGGTATTTGCTTTATTGTTAAACAAGATTAGCAGCAGAAATACAGCTTCGACGGATACGATTATCTCGGTGTTTTCTTCATGCTCAGTAGCGCTGGGTCTGGCTATACTTTCTGCTGGTGGTAATTTTAGCAAATATTCATCGATTTTAGTTGGTGATATCTTAAGTATTACAACACAGGAAATTATTTATCTGATTGTAATATTTGCTTTTACAATTTTGTTCTGGATATTTGGGTTTAATTATCTGAATGCGATTTCAATTCACAGAACGGTGGCAAAAAGTAAACAGATACCAGTAAAATTTATGGATAATTTGTTTGCTGTTTTGGTAGCACTGATTGTAATGCTTTCGATTAAATGGGTGGGGATTTTGATTATCAATGCTCTTCTCATCCTGCCTGCTGCATCAAGTAGAAATATTTCGACGAATATGAGAGAGTATCATTTGTTCTCACTCATTTTCTCGGTGTTTTCAGGCGTGGTAGGTCTGGTGGTGTCATATTATACGAATGTGGCGACAGGGCCTATGATTGTAATTATTGCTTCAGGAATCTATTTTGCAACATATTTGTATGGGAGAAAATAAATGAGCACAAAAGTGGTTTTATTTGATTTAGATGGTACATTACTTCCAATGGATTTTGATGTATATTTGAAAGATTATTTTGTAAGACTTGCAACGAAAATGGCTGCAAACGGTTATGATTCAGACAATCTTATGAAAGGAATCTATGCCGGAATGGAGGCAATGATTAAAAATGATGGCTCCCGTACGAATGAGGAGGCACTGTGGCATGAAATCATTGCAGTATTTGGAGAGAGGGTAAAAGAGGACACATCACTTTTCGATGACTATTACAGAAATGAGTTTCAAGAAGTGAAAAAGTCTTGTGGTTTTCTTCCAGAGGCGGCGGAGACGGTACGTGCGATTCGAGATATGGGATATCGTGTGATTCTTGCAACAAATCCAATGTATCCTCGTTATGCGACAGAAAGTCGTGTGCATTGGGCAGGTCTTGAACCTGAGGATTTTGAGTTGGTTACAACCTATGAAGACTACTGTTCTTGTAAACCAAATTTGAAATACTATGAAGAAATATTAGAAAAGATCGGAGTATCTGCAGAGGAATGCTTGATGGTGGGCAATGATATCGAGGAAGATATGGTTGCTGAGCAGCTTGGCATGAAAGTGTTTTTGCTTCCAGCAGATATCATTAACAAATATCAGAAGGATATTTCAAAATATCCACAAGGTGAGTTAAAGGATTTGCTAAAGTTTATCAAAGAATTATAAGAAAAAGGATGTGTACCACTGATGTGGTCACATCCTTTTTTGACTATTATCTCAGTTTCAAGCTTACTAACAGTGGAAAATGATCACTGCTGTATACGCCGTCATAGGTATCTGTGATTACTTTGTAGAAATCTACTTCAAAGGAATCTGGAGAAATCATAATATAGTCGATACAGTCACGGTCAAGTTCTTCGCCCCAGCCCTGGAAGGTACAGCTTGTCATAGTATTGTCTGTCACGTATTTGGCATCGAGGAAAGATTCCGTTGCACTCTTGTAGGTTTCTGTGCTTTCTTCGGCATTTAAGTCACCCATAAGGATTGCTGGTCTAGAGTCAAATTCTTTGATTTTGTCTAATACAACCTGAATGCCATTGATACGAGCTTCGTCGCTGACATGGTCTAAATGCGCATTGAATACGACAAATTCATTTTTGCTTGCATTGTCTTTTAAAATAACATAACTACAGATACGATAGTGTGCAGCACCCCAGTCTTTACTCATAACATCTGGTGTTTCGGATAACCAGAATGAGCCTTTATCGATGAGTGTATAAAGGTCGGTACGATAGAAAATAGGACAGCCTTCAGAGTTGATAACTTCGTCGCGATAAGTGATAATCGAATCAAAGTCTACCAAGCTTTCTACGATGTATTCGTATTGCCATTTGGTTACTTCCTGGAAACCAATAATGGTTGGTGCGGCAGTTTCAATGCTTTCTGCAATAAGATCGGCACGGTAGTACCAGCTCTTTTTGCCTAAGTCAAATGGACTTGGACAACGTACGTTGTAATTCATAATGCGAATTTCTTCTTCATTTGCTGGCGTCTCAAAGGTGATTACCTCTTGATTTGATTTATAATGAGGATAGTACCATGCCAGAATAAGAATCCAGCCAAGCAAAAATACACCAAGTGCTAAGCCCATAAGTTTTAATATTTTTTTGAATAGGTTCATATCGCTTCTCCCTTTGTATGTAATATAGTTGTATTTTATTATAGCCTTTGATAGAAATCAATATTTTTGGTATAATGTGGAGCGTTAGAGGTGACATGCATGAAATATTTAGAAAAACATCCAATGATTATGATTGTGGTAGGGGTAATTGGGATTTCACTATCTGCAATCTTTGTAAAATATTCAACTGCGCCATCTGCGGTTACAGCAGCATTTCGATTGCTTTGGACCGTTGCATTGATGACGCCTGTGGCGGTAGGTAAAAGGGAAGTACGAGAGGAATTTAAAAGGGCAGATAAAAAGACGCTGGGCTTATGTGCAGTGAGTGGGTTGTTTCTTGCGATTCATTTTGTATTGTGGTTTGAATCACTGAATCATACTTCGGTGGCGAGTTCTACGACAATTGTGTGTACCGAAGTGATTTGGGTTTCGCTTGGCTTTTGTCTTTTTATGAAAGGAAGATTATCTGGAAAATCGATTGCTACGATTGCAGTTACTTTTTTAGGGAGCATGATGATTGCGTATGCAGACTCTGCGACAGGAGGGCTTCATTTATATGGCGATTTTCTTTCATTGGTGGCAGCAGTTGCAGTGGCGGTCTATACTTTAATTGGACGTGTGGTAAGAGAAAAAGTTAGCACCACAGTATATACATATACACTTTATATGGTGTGTGCGGCTGTCCTTGTTTTGACATGTATATCACAAGGTTTTGACTTGTTTGATTATGGAATGAGTGCTATTATAGTAGGGTTGTTACTGGCTGTATTTTCTACGATATTGGGACATAGCATTTTCAGTTGGTGCTTAAAATATTTTTCACCATCGTTTGTGTCAGCGTCGAAGTTATGTGAGCCTGTAGTAGCAGCGTTATTTGCAGTGTTTTTGTTTCAGGAGATTCCGACAATTATGCAGATTGCGGGAAGCGTGTTGATTTTAGGTGGAGTGCTGTATTATTCCAGACTAGAGTCCACGAAAGAAAGAGATAACAAATAGTATAAAAAAGAAATGTCATGTAAAGTTGATATAAATAGACGGAGGAGCATATTATGTGTGTAGCTTTACCAGGAAAAGTTATTGAGATAAAAGAAAGAGATGTGGTGGTAGATTTTAATGGAAATCAGGTAACTGCCAGAGCTGGTCTTGTAGATGTCAAAGTAGGAGATTATGTACTTGTGCATGCAGGCTGTGTGATTCAGAAAGTATCAAAACAGGATATGGATGAATTAGAAAATTTGAATGATTTGATGGATAAGTAGTCTGACACAAATTCGGAGGAAGGATATTTGAAATGAATAGACATAAAACTAGAAGAATGTCTCTCGAAGAAATGCGAGAATTTCTTGCGGATTATGATGGACCGGAAATAAATATTATGGAAGTGTGTGGTAGCCATACCGCAGCAATTTCCAAGAATGGTATCCGAGGCATGCTTTCGGAAAAGCTTCATTTGATTTCGGGGCCAGGTTGTCCAGTATGTGTGACACCAACGGCATATGTGGATCGACTTATTGAGCTTGCAATGACACCAAATACTTGTGTAGTGACTTTTGGTGACATGCTTCGTGTGCCAGGAAGTAAACAGAGTTTAAGTGAAGCTTCTGGTATGGGCGGGCGAGCTGTGATGGTGTATTCACCTATGGATATTTTTCAATTGGCAGAAAAAGAACCTAAGACAACCTTTGTGTTTGCGGCACTTGGTTTTGAAACGACAACACCGGTTTATGCTCTTTTGTTGGAAGAGATTATCGAAAGAAAGATAGATAATGTAAAGCTTCTTACAGCACTTAAGACAATGCCAGGAGTAATTGCATATTTATGTGAAAATGGAGCATCAATTCAAGGGTATTTAGCACCAGGACATGTGGCAGCAGTGACAGGAAGCAAGTTGTTTCAACCACTTGCTGAGAAGTATCAGATTCCGTTTGCGGTATCTGGATTTGAAGGTGAAGAGATTTTAGCGGCTCTTTGTGGAATAGTAAAAGCTTTTGCAGATGAAGATTGTCGAAGCAAGGTAATGAATTTTTATCCTGCAGTTGTTTCTGTAGAAGGCAATACTAGAGCACAGGAACTGGTAGCAAAGTATTTTAAGCCGACAGATGCAGCTTGGCGTGGAATGGGAATTGTCCCAGGTACAGGCATGGAGCTTCGCGAAGAATATAAAAAGTATGATATGGGAAGCCATGATTTGGTGGAAGATAATAAAAAGAATAAGGCATGCTGCTGTGACCAGATTTTAATGGGAAAGATGCAACCACAAGATTGCCCACTTTTCGGAAAAGTATGTAAACCACTGACACCACAAGGTGCGTGTATGGTTTCGGAAGAGGGAGCGTGTCATTCTGCTTTTGCATGTCAGTAAGGAGATATTATGGAAGAAAGAATTAGTATGGTTCATGGTAGTGGCGGAGCTGCGACCAATGAACTCATCGGAGCAATATTTGCAAAGGAATTTGCTAGTAAAACATTAGATAGAATGGAAGATAGTGCGGTTGTAGAAGGTGCAGGCAAGATTGCGATGACTACAGATAGTTTTGTAGTAACACCAGTGTCTTATCCAGGTGGTGACATCGGACGCCTTTGTATCTGTGGAACTGTAAATGATTTGTTGATGCGCGGTGCAAAACCAAAGTACATTACATGTGGTTTTATTTTGCAGGAAGGTTTGGAAGTAGCAAAGCTACAGGAAATTGTGCATTCCATGGCGGAATGTGCTCGTGAAGCAGGTGTAGAAATTGTAGCAGG
Source organism: Agathobacter sp. (assembly GCA_017407605.1). Lineage (GTDB taxonomy): Bacteria > Bacillota > Clostridia > Lachnospirales > Lachnospiraceae > Roseburia. Next base: position 13,104 of record JAFQWG010000072.1, read on the forward strand.
TGATACCAAAGTTGTTAGTGGTAATGGAGAACTTTATATCAATACAGCTGGTGTTGGATTTGTGCCAGAGGATAGAGAAGTATCTGCGGAGCGTGTATGTGTGGGAGATGCAGTGATTGTATCAGGTAATCTGGGCGACCATCACGCAGCAATTCTTGGTACACGCATGGGGATAGTAAATGAAATTAAGAGTGATAACGCACCTCTTGGTGATATTGTGGAAGCATTGTTTGAAGCAGGAATAGATGTACATACAATGCGTGACGTCACACGTGGTGGTCTTGCGACTGTATTAAAAGAATTGGCAAAGACTTCAGATACTACTATCGAATTAGAGGAAGAAAAATTACCAGTGACACCACAGGTAAAAGACTTTTGCGGACTCTTAGGACTTGATCCACTCTACATGGGAAATGAAGGAAAGTTGGTCGCACTTGTTCCAGCAAATCAGGCAGAAAAAGCAGTAGAGGCGATTCGTAAAGCAAAATATGGAGAAGAAGCTTGTATTGTTGGTTATGTAAATGATAGTGCACCAGGAAAATTATATATCCGTACTAGAATTGGCGGACTTCGTAATCTTGAAGTGTTGCAGGGGGAAGGATTACCTCGCATTTGTTAATCTATTTAAACATAATCATCCTTTGACTTATAAGGTATATTATTGTAAAATCAAAGGAGTATATAAGTTCAAAAAAGGGGGACTTTTTATGGCATATCATGTAATGGACGAAGCGAATCGCTGTCTGAATTGTAAGAAACCAATGTGTATGGAAGGATGCCCAATCCACACACCAATTCCAAAAGTTATTTCACTTTTAAAAGAAGGCAAAATTGATGATGCAGGTTGGATGCTTTTTGAAAACAATCCACTGACAACAGTTTGTAGTATTGTTTGTAATCATGAAAAACAGTGTGAAGGCAACTGTATCCTTGGTAGAAAAGGAAGTCCAGTTCATTTCTCTGCGATTGAAAACTATATTTCAAGCACTTACAGTTCAAAGATGACAAAAGGTCCAGCAGAGTCCAACGGCATGAAGGTTGCTATCGTAGGTTCTGGTCCTGCCGGACTTACCATTGCGGTACTCCTTGCAAGAAAAGGGTATCAGGTAACAATTTTTGAAGGAAAAGACAAAATCGGCGGTATCTTACGTTATGGTATTCCAGAATTCCGTTTGCCAAAGAGTATTATCGATGATTTTGAATATAGACATCTTGTATTAAAAGACATCAAGATTCGTCCTAATACAAGTATTGGCGCTGCAATTACAATCGATGATTTATTCCGTGATGGATACAAAGCTGTATTCGTAGGTACTGGTGTATGGCGTCCAAACACCCTTAAGATTAAAGGTGAAACACTTGGACATGTTCACTATGGTATCAACTACCTTTATAGTCCAACAAGCTTCCACTTAGGAGAGCATGTCATCGTAATCGGTGCAGGTAACGCAGCGATGGACGTATGCCGTACAGCTCTTCGTAATGGTGTAAGAAAAGTAGAATGTTTCTCAGTAACTGATGGTGTTGCGGCAAGTAAACATGAATTTGAATATGCGGAATTAGAAGGTGTAGAATTCCACTACTGCAAGATGCCAGTAGAGATTACAGAAGAAGGCGTTATCTTTGCAGATACAGAAATGTTAGAAGATGGCGGCTTCAAGAAGATCGAAGGCACAGAAAAATTATATCCAGCAGATAATGTTATGGTATCTATCAGCCAGGGTCCTGCAAATAAACTGATGAATACAACAGAAGGATTGAAAGCGAATGAGCGTGGACTTATTGCAACAGATGATACAGGACATACTTCACTTCCAGGCGTATTTGCCAGTGGTGACGTAGTAAAAGGTGCTCGTACAGTAGTAGAAGCTGTAAAATATTCTAAGATTGTTGCAGAAGCAATGGATGAATATATGCAAAGTTTGCCAAAAGACGAAGAGTAATCGTTTTGAATAGAAAGGTAACACAATATGAAAATTCTAATTAAAGGTGGTCGCGTTCTTAACCCAGCAACAAGCATGGATGAAATCGCAGATGTACTTATAGAAGAAAACAAGGTTGTTGCAATTGGAAAAGCAATTGATGAGTCGGCGGACAGAGTTATAGATGCAGAAGGCAAATTTGTAATGCCAGGATTTATTGATTTGCATGTGCATTTCCGTGATCCAGGACTTACACATAAAGAAGATATTATGACTGGTATGGCAGCTGCGGCACATGGTGGATTTACCTCCGTGTTTGCAATGCCTAATACAAAACCAGTTGCAGATAATGCAGAAGTGATTCGTTATGTTCACGACAAGGCAAAAGAAGGTAAATGCATCCATGTATATCAGGTAGGTGCTATCACCGTAGGACAGGCTGGAACAGAACTTTCTGATATTAGAGGAATGGTAGAAGCAGGATGCCCTGCGCTTAGTGAAGACGGCAAATCAGTTATGAATGCAAATCTCTATCGTGAAGCAATGAAGATTGCAGCAGAACTTGATATCCCAATCTTAGCACATTGCGAAGATATCAATATGGTAAATGGTGGCTGTGTAAACGCAGATACAAAGACGAAAGAAATGGGGCTTCCAGGTATTACAAATTCCGTAGAAGATGTGATTGTAGCCCGTGATATTTTGATTGCAAAAGAAACAGGTGCAAGACTTCACTTATGTCATTGCTCAACAGAAGATTCTGTAAAAATGGTAAAAGCGGCGAAAGAAGAAGGTCTTCCAGTATCTGCAGAGGTTTGCCCACATCATTTTGCACTTACCTCAGATGATATTACAGATCCAGCAAATACAGATTTTAAGATGAATCCACCACTTCGTACAAAAGCAGATGTAGATGCTTTGAAGCAAGGGCTTAAAGATGGTATCATGGAAGTGATTTCCACAGATCATGCACCACATACAGCAGAAGAAAAAAATACGATTATGCAGAAAGCTCCATTTGGTATCGTAGGACTTGAAACAGCAGCTTGTCTTACTTATTCCGAACTTGTACTTGGCGGCTACTATACACCAATGCAGATGGCTGCAGCGATGAGTTATAATCCTGCAAAAGTCATGAAGATGGACAAAGGTGATATCCAGCCAGGAAAGCCAGCGGACATCGTAATATTTGATCCAAACGTAACTTATACGATTGATAAGACAACATTTGCATCGAAGGGACAGAATACTCCATTTCATGGTACAGAGGTAACGGGTAAGGTTGTATGTACCATTTGTGATGGAAATATTGTATACGAAGCATAGAGAAATAATAGGTGAGGCTAACCGAAGCCGACCCTTCTAAAAATATAAAATAGAGAGGGATAAAGTTATGATTAACAAACTTGTATCAAAAATTCAGAAAACAAACGCACCAATCGTAGTAGGTCTTGACCCAATGCTTAACTACATTCCAAAGCATATTCAGGACAAGGCATTTGCAGAATTTGGTGAAACACCAGCAGGTGCAGCAGAAGCGATTTGGCAGTTTAACAAAGCAATCGTAGATGCTACTTACGATTTAATTCCAGCTGTAAAACCACAGATTGCTATGTATGAACAGTTTGGTGTAGAAGGCGTAAAAGCATTCCAGAAAACAGTAGATTATTGTCATGAAAAAGACTTAGTAGTTATTAGCGACGTAAAACGTGGCGATATTGGTTCTACATCAGCAGCTTATGCAGTAGGTCACCTTGGTAAAGTTCAGATTGGAAGCAAATCATATTCTACATTTGACGGTGATTTTGCAACCGTTAATCCATATCTTGGAACAGACGGTATCAAACCTTTCGTAGATGTATGTAAAGAAGAAAAGAAAGGTATCTTTATCCTTGTTAAGACATCAAATCCATCTTCTGGCGAGTTCCAGGATAGAATGATTGACGGCCGTCCATTATACGAATGGGTTGGCGAAAAAGTAGCAGAATGGGGCGCAGATTGTATGGGCGACCAGTACAGTTATGTAGGCGCTGTTGTAGGTGCTACCTATCCTGAAATGGGTAAAGTGCTTCGTGACATTATGCCAAAGAGTTATATCCTTGTACCAGGTTATGGTGCTCAGGGTGGACAGGGCAAAGACTTAGTTCACTTCTTCAACAAAGATGGTCTTGGTGCTATTGTTAACTCATCTCGTGGTATTATCGCTGCTTACAAACAGGATAAATACAAAGAAATGGGTATCACAGAAGAAAACTTTGCAGATGCATCTCGTCAGGCTGTAATTGATATGGTAGATGATATCGCAGGTGCACTTGGTACTAAGTAATTATAAAGAAAAAATTGCAGCTGACGTGAAAGTTTTGCGTCAGCTTGCTTTCTAAGGAGACATAATATGGCAACGAAATTTGAAGAAATGGCAGTTGTAGTATCACAGAAAGAAATTGCGACAGATATCTATGACTTAACCATTCAGACAAAAGACATCGCAGCAAATGCAAAGGCAGGACAGTTTATTTCATTGTATTGTAACGATGGTACAAAGCTTCTTCCTCGCCCAATTTCCCTTTGTGGTATTGACAGGGAGGCAGGCACACTTCGTCTTGTATATCGTGTGACTGGAGAAAAAACAGGGACAGAGCAGTTTTCAAAATGCAAAGCGGGTGATGAAATTCGTGTACTTGGACCTTTGGGAAATGGTTTTGAATTAGGCGACAAAAAAGCATTCTTAATTGGTGGCGGTATTGGTATTCCTCCAATGCTCCAGCTTGCAAAAGAATTAAATTGCGAAAAGACAGCAGTACTTGGATATAGAAATGAATTATTCTTACTTGAAGACTTTGAAGCTGTTTGCGACACAATGATCGCAACCGAAGATGGAAGTGCTGGTACAAAAGGAAATGTCATCGATGCAATCAAAGCAAATGGTGCCAAAGCAGATGTTATCTATGCATGTGGACCAACACCTATGCTTCGTGCTTTAAAAGCATATGCAGAAGAAAATGATATGGAATGCTATGTTTCTATGGAAGAACGTATGGCATGTGGTATCGGTGCTTGCCTTGCATGTGTATGTAAGACAAAAGAAAAAGACCACCATACAAACGTAAACAACAAACGTATCTGTAAAGAAGGTCCAGTATTCAACGCAAAGGAGGTAGAATTGTAATGAGTGATATCAAAACATCTGTAAACCTTTGTGGCGTAGAACTGAAAAACCCAGTTATGGTAGCATCTGGAACATTCGGTTCAGGTGAAGAATACAGTGAATTTGTAGATTTAAACAGACTTGGTGCAGTTGTTACAAAAGGTGTAGCAAACATTCCTTGGCCAGGTAACCCAACACCTCGTGTAGCAGAAGTATATGGTGGTATGTTAAATGCAGTAGGACTTCAGAATCCTGGTATTGATGTATTCTGTAACAGAGACATTCCATTTCTTAAAAATTATGATACTAAAATTATCGTAAATGTATGTGGTAAATCGACAAGCGACTACTTAGAAGTAGTAGAACGTCTTGCAGATGAACCAGTCGATATGCTTGAAATCAACATCTCTTGTCCAAATGTAAAAGAAGGTGGTATCGCCTTCGGACAGGATCCAAAACTGGTAGAACAGATTACAAGTGATATTAAGAAGATTGCAAAACAGCCAGTTATCATGAAGCTTTCTCCAAATGTAACAGATATTACTGAGATGGCTCGTGCAGCAGAAGCAGGCGGCGCTGATTGTCTTTCTCTTATTAATACTTTAACAGGTATGAAGATTGATATCGACCGCAGAACTTTTGTGCTTGCTAATAAAACCGGTGGTATGTCTGGTCCAGCGATTCATCCTATCGCAGTTCGAATGGTATACCAGACAGCACAGGCTGTAAAACTCCCACTCATTGGTATGGGTGGTATTGCAACAGCAGAAGATGCAATCGAAATGATCCTAGCTGGTGCAACAGCAGTATCGGTAGGTACAGCAAACTTCGTAGACCCACGTACTACAATCAAGGTTGTAGAAGGCATCGAAGCTTATATGAGAAAATACGGTGTAAAAGATATCAACGAATTAGTTGGTGCGGTACACGAGAGATAAGAATAATAAAAGTATGACTCATTTATTAATCGTAGTAATATATTTAGCATTTATCAGTCTTGGACTTCCAGACGCAGTATTTGGTGGAGCGTGGCCTACCATGTATTTGCAGTTTGAAGTACCAGTTTCTTATGCTGGAATAGTAACCATTATCATTGCTTTAGGAACAATTATATCTAGCTTACAAAGTGACCGCATGACCTACAAGTTAGGGACTGGAAAAGTAACAGCTATTAGTGTTGCGATGACAGCATTTGCACTTTTTGGATTTTCCATTTCCGGTTCTTTTATCGAACTTTGCCTATGGGCAATTCCTTATGGTTTGGGCGCCGGAGGCGTAGATGCCTCTATCAATAATTATGTAGCATTGCATTACAGCAGCCGTGTGATGAGCTGGCTTCATTGCATGTGGGGACTTGGTGCTATGATAGGGCCTTATGTCGTAGGATTTGTACTTACAGGCGGTGGCAGCTGGAATAGAGGATATCAGTTGATTGCTTTGCTTCAGGCAATTTTGACAGCTATTTTAATCATAAGCCTTCCACTTTGGAAGAAGAGAACAACTGTGGTAGATGAATCTGGTGAGGAAGTTGCAGCAAGTGCACTGAGTTTAAAAGAAGTGTATGCCATTAAAGGTGCAAAAGAAATTATGATTGCCTTTTTCTGCTATTGTGCCTTAGAGCAGACCGCAGGTCTTTGGGCAAGTAGTTACATGGTATTACATAAAGGGGTATCTGC
>JAFQWG010000073.1 GCA_017407605.1 Agathobacter sp.
ACAAGACCAAGTTCATTGATTAAAAACTTACCCGTTTCATTCATATGCTCATCTTCTACTGTTACACTAACCACTTCAGCAAGAAACATATGATGGCACCCCAATTCCTCTTTCTTTACCACTTTACAAGCGATATTTACTGGGCTTTCCTTGATTGCTGGGACACTACAGTTCTCTACTGCAAACGGTGTAAGGTTCATTTCTTTGAATTTATTGACGTCTCTACCACTCGTTACACCACAGTAATCACAAGCTTTTACCAGTTCTTCCGTGGTAAGATTGATCACAAATTCCCCTGTTTCTTCTATCATATGATAAGAATACCGTTCTGGACGAACTGAAATGGATACCATTGGTGGATTGGTACATACCGTGCCAGCCCATGCAATCGTAATAATATTTGTTTTGCCTTCTTTATCTGCTACCGACACCATAACCGCTGGCACAGGGTTTAGCATGTTGCCAGGTTTCCAAGTTTGTTTTGCCATTTACGAATTCTCCATTTGCTATTTCTTAAATCTTAATTAAATTTTCCAGTTTATCCTATGTCCATCATCATATTATCTTGATATTCTTCATTGCAAGTTTTAGTTTCTTCGCATTCATCTCTTCCATCTCCGTGAGAGGCATTCGAAGTGTCTTTGTTGCAAATCCCATGAATTCTAGTGCTTTCTTCACAGGAATCGGATTTACTTCACAGAATAAGGCATGAATCACATCTAAATATTTCAGTTGTAATCTTGCTGCACCCTTTACATACCCATTCAGATACTCCATAACCATTGTATGTGTATCCTTTGGCGCAATGTTTGCAAGTACAGATATTACACCAATGCCTCCAAGCGAGAGGATTGGAACTATCTGATCATCGTTTCCAGAATACACATCCACACAACCATCTGCTTTGCTGATTAAATCCGCCACCTGTGTGATATTTCCACTGGCTTCTTTTACAGCAACAATATTCTCATACTCTCTACCAAGACGTACTGCCGTATCTGGTAGTAAGTTTAATCCTGTACGCGAAGGCACATTATAAAGAATAATAGGTATCTCCACTGCTTCTGCTACACATTTGTAATGCTCATATAAACCTTGCTGAGTTGCTTTATTGTAGTACGGAGTCACCACTAAAAGTCCATCCACACCTAAATTCTGTGCTTTTTTCGAGAAGGAAATCACATTTTCTGTGCAGTTCCCTCCACTTCCTGCTATTACTGGCACTCTGTGCGCCACTTTTTTTACCGTATATTCAATTACCGAAAGGCGCTCTTCTTCTGTCATCGTGACTGGTTCACCAGTTGTACCGCATACGATAATCGCATCGATATCCCTTTCTATCTGATATTCCAGCAAACAACCTAGTTCTTCGTAGTTTACACTTTTATCTTCATGAAAGGGAGTAACCAGTGCTACTCCTGCACCTTTGAATAATGACATAGGCTACCTCTTACAATCTAATATCTGGATTTTCCTTGATAATGTCTGCAATCAGTTCTCTTTCGTCCATTGGCTGTTTGATACCTTTGATTTCCTGGTAATCTTCATGCCCTTTTCCTGCAAGTACAATAATGTCACCATCTTCAGCATGTTCCATACAGTATTTAATTGCTTCTTTACGATCTGGTACTGTTACATAAGCACCATCTGCTTTTTTCACACCGATTAAGATATCTTCGATGATATCCATTGGTTCTTCATCACGTGGATTATCAGAAGTTACAACCGTAAGGTCTGCAAGTCTTGAGGATACTTCACCCATTTCATAACGTCTTGATTTTGCACGATTGCCACCGCAACCAAACATACATACCAGTCTACCTGGTTCATATGCCTTTAATGTGGTAAGAAGGCTTTCAAGTGCCATTGCATTGTGTGCATAATCAATCATAAGTGTATATCTCTTTGTCACTGGAACAATTTCAATACGTCCTTTTACACTTACATTCTTAAGCGCATTCTTAATATCCTCTTCTTTTACTCCAAAATGATGACAAATTGCAATTGCAGTTAAAGAATTATATACACTGAATGTACCAGGTACATTTACTTCAACATCAAAGTTTACAAGGCCTTTCGCCTGATATTTTACACCTAATGCTCCATGCTCTTTCAAAAGCTCTACACCAGATGCACAGATATCATTGTTTTCACCATAACCAAAGGTTTCTACTTCACAAGTATGACCTTTCATGATGCCTTCAAGATGCTCACTGTCACCATTGAAAATACCGAGCTTACACTGTCTAAATAAAAGACTCTTGCAATGCATATAGTCATCAAAATCCTTGTGCTCATTACCACCAATATGGTCTGGCTCAAGGTTTGTAAATACACCAATATCAAATGTAAATCCTGCCACACGGTACATCATAAGCGCCTGAGAAGAAACTTCCATAACCACAGCTTCCATACCTGCATCTACCATCTTGCGGAAAGATTCCTGGAGCAAGTAAGATTCTGGCGTTGTATTTACAGAAGGGATATGTTTGTCACCAATAATTGTTTCAATTGTACCAATCAAACCAGTCTTGATGCCCGCAGATTCCAAAATTGATTTTACAAGGTAAGTAGTAGTTGTCTTTCCTTTTGTACCTGTAATACCAATGGTTTTTATTTTTTCTGCTGGATAATCAAAATATGCTGC
>JAFQWG010000074.1 GCA_017407605.1 Agathobacter sp.
CCTCGGTCCAGTGAGTTGATATACGTTACCAGACGTTCGTCTACTACCATTATTACTTACCTATTCTTTCTTATTCTTCTAAGTCTTCTTCCTGACCAGACATGATAATCATCATCTCTTTTGCAGTTTCAGAAGTATTTAAAGTATATGTGCCAGGAATAATTTCATCTGCATACGCTGACAATTTGTACTGTACTACGAAAAGATCTGCATCACGAACAAGACCTTCTTTTTCTAAAAGCTTGCCGATTTGTTTATCGCTCATACCTTCTTCAATTGTAATTTCTACATTGACACCTGGCTTTCCTTCCATTGCAGGTTCAGTAAATACACGGTATCCAAAATCGTATGCTTTAAAACTCATACTGAATGTAAACCATACCACAAATACAACCGCCAAAACTTTCAATGCAATTCTTATCCACTTATACAGTGTTTTGTTATCGATATTCATAACTTTCTCCTAACTATACTTCCATGATGATTGGCATAATCATAGGACGACGCTTTGTCTCTTTCCATACAAATTCACCAACCGCATCTTTTACTTCCGTTTTAATCTTGCCCCAGTCCGTAATACGACGATCCACACAATACTCAATTGTGTTATTCAACACATTCTGCATTTCGTCCATAAGCGATTCAGAATTACGTACATATACAAAACCACGAGACACAATATCTGGACCAGCAAGCACCTGTCCACTGATACTGTCTAAAGTCATTACAATGATAATAATACCATCGTCTGCAAGACGCTGTCTGTCACGAATTACAATGTTTCCGACATCTCCGACACCATTACCATCAATCATGACATTGCCAACCTGTACACGGCCTGTTACCTCAGCACCTTCTTCATTAAGCTCTAATACATCTCCTGAAGATAGAATCTTGATATAGTCTGTATCATAACCTAGTTCTTCTGCTATCTTGGCCTGTGCAATCAAATGCTTGTATTCACCATGTACTGGAATACAGTATTTTGGATTTACAAGTGAATAAATAAGCTTAATATCTTCTTTGCAAGCATGTCCAGATACATGTACGTCCTGGAAAATAACATCTGCACCTTTTCTCATCAGTTCATTGATTACTGAAGTAACGGATTTCTCATTGCCTGGAATTGGTGAAGAACTAAATACAATAAGGTCATTTGGCTTAATCACAATCTTACGATGTGTGCTGTTCGCCATACGGGAAAGTGCTGCCATGGATTCCCCCTGACTTCCAGTTGTAATAATAACAGTCTGCTCATCTGGATAATTGCGAAGCATTTCGCCTTCAATTAAAATATTCTCTGGCAAAGTTAAATAACCAAGTTTTGCCGCAATATCAATGGTGCTAACCATACTACGGCCTTCAATAGCTACTTTTCTGCCGTATTTATGCGCTGAGTTAATAATCTGCTGTACACGGTCTACGTTGGAAGCAAAGGTTGCGATGATAATTCGCTGACTTCTGTGATCATCAAAAATATGATCGAGCGTTGCGCCTACACTCTTTTCTGATTGTGTAAATCCAGAACGTTCTGCGTTTGTACTGTCACACATCAGTGCAAGTACACCTTTTTTACCTATTTCGCCAAAACGTGCCAAGTCAATTGCATCACCAAATACTGGTGTGTAATCCACTTTAAAGTCACCAGTGTGTACAACAATACCTGCTGGTGAGTAAATAGCAAGTGCCGCAGCATCCTGAATACTATGGTTGGTGCGGATAAATTCTACACGGAAACAGCCAATGTTAATATGCTGTCCGTATTTTACTACCTTGCATTTTACCTTTTTTTCCATACCATATTCTTCTAATTTATGCTGAATCAATCCTGTTGTAAGTTTTGTTGCATAAATTGGAACATTAATATCACGAAGTACAAATGGAATTGCACCAATATGGTCTTCGTGTCCATGTGTAATAAAAAATCCTTTTACTTTATCATAGTTATCCTTCAGATATGTGATATCTGGAATTACCAGATCAACCCCCAACATATCATTCTCAGGAAACGCTAAGCCACAATCCACAACAATAATACTGTCTTCGTATTCAAACGCAGTAATATTCATGCCGATCTGCTCCATGCCACCTAAAGGAATTATCTTTAGTTTGCCTGTTGGTTTTTCTGATTTTGACATATGTCCTCCGTTAATAATCTA
>JAFQWG010000075.1 GCA_017407605.1 Agathobacter sp.
AATCTGAATTTACTGTTTAAAGGGTTTCAATCATAAGATTGAAACGTTCGCTGCGAATCTTTCGATTCGCGCCTTGATACAATTGACAAAGTCAATTGTCATGAATTCATTTGAATCTTTCAAGGTTTTTCACTGTTTAGTTATCAATGTTCTGTGCTGTGCTCTCGCGTCAGCTTTGTTAATATATCATGTAGTATTTTTAAAGTCAACACTAATTTTCACATTTTTAAAAGTTGTTCTATTTGTCATTTTTTGTAGAATTGTCTAAATTGTCTGATTTTTATATTTTTTAGCTACAATTTCTGTTTTTGCAACTTTTTACATAAAAACTCCTCTAAAAAGATGTTGTACATCTTCTTAGAGGGTTTCTGTTATCGTATAGCATCAAGTGCTTCTTTTACATTGGAAACACCAATCAATTCAATTCCTTCTATATTATGTAAAAATCCGTTCTTGCATACTTGAGGTAAGATACACTTTTCAAACCCTAGCTTCTTAGCTTCAAGCACTCTCTGCTCTGCCATACTTACACCTCGTACTTCTCCACTCAATCCAACTTCACCAAAACAGATTGTCTTTTCATCGATTGGCTTATCCAATTTACTGGATATAATCGCAAGTACGATTCCCAAATCAATCGCTGGCTCATTCATACGAATACCTCCTGCAATATTAACATAAGCGTCACATTCTGATAATCGCATTCCGAGACGTTTTTCCAAAACCGCCATAAGTAGATTTACTCGGTTGTAGTCTGTACCTGTTGCAGTTCTACGTGGGTTACCAAAATTGGTATGACAAATAAGTGCCTGAATTTCCAATAGAATTGGTCTGGTTCCTTCCATAGAACATGCCACAACGGAACCTGGGGCTCCGACTGGTTTTCCACTAAGCATAAACTCTGATGGATTTTCTACTTCTACAAGACCAATATTTCTCATTTCAAACACGCCGATTTCGTTGGTTGATCCAAAACGATTCTTTACGCCACGAAGAATACGATAGCTTTCATGTCGATCCCCCTCAAAATAAAGCACGGTATCTACCATGTGTTCTAGCACTCGTGGACCTGCTACTACACCTTCTTTGGTCACATGTCCTACAATAAATATAGAGATTCCCATTCCTTTTGCAATCTGCATAAAAGTACTAGTTGATTCTCTCACCTGTGAAACACTTCCCGGTGCAGATGCAATATTCTCGCTAAACATTGTCTGTATAGAGTCAATAATTACCACTTTTGGTTTCTTTTTGGCAATTACTTCTTTTATAATATCGAGATTTGTCTCACACAAAAGTTCTAAGGAATCACTAAATTTTCCAATACGCTCTGCACGAATTTTTATCTGTTGTAAGGATTCTTCACCTGAGACATATAATATAGGAATATTCTCATTAGACAAATTCTTACATACCTGTAATAAAAGTGTAGATTTACCAATTCCAGGGTCACCACCCACCAGTACAAGTGAGCCTTTTACAATCCCTCCCCCTAATACGCGGTCTAATTCCTTCATCGAAGTGCTGGTACGTTCCTCATCTGCTGATGAAATCGCAGAAAGAGGCATTGGTTTTATATCTTCCAATGCTTTCTTTACACTTGTCTTTGTACTCCCTTTATCAACAACCTCTTCAACAAAAGTATTCCATTCTTTACACCCTGGACACTGTCCCATCCATTTGGATGATTCAAATCCACAATTCTGGCAAAAATATACACTTGTTTTTCCTTTCGCCATTATTTCCTCCTATATAAGATGATATCATATTAGGCATCATGTCTATAATTAATATAAATCCCAGCCAATGACAGCTGGGATTTTTAGCTTATCTTTTTTCTACCACAATAGATACCGTTTCATTTCCTTCCAGTTCAACGCTAAAGCTTAACTTTCCACCAAGATTTGTGTGCATTACACCAACAGATTCACTATTGATACTAGTTTCGTATTCTGCGTCAGCTTCAAGCTCAAGCGTAATCTGTGCATCTTCTGCTCCTTCTACTACAAAAGATACTTTGCATTCTTCTTTATTAAAGTTTGTTACTGCCGTTCCTGGAACAGATTCATACACAAACACATCATTACATTCTAATTTTGTTATATCTTTATAGGTCTTTACCTTATAAGATGCACCATTGTGTTTGAAGTCATTTAATTTAGCTTTTTCATTTAATGTGTAGTCTCCAAAGCTAATTGTTCCATCTGATTCTACTCGAATCAATTCATTAATTACAGCCATTTTTCTCCTCCTGTAAAAACACCCTGCGCAGTGAAAAACTCCCCAAATCCAAAATCACTGCTTAGGTTAATTATATCACTTTGAGATGCAAATTGCATCCTTTTTTACAGATACAGTAACCTTGTCACCAGCCTTAATTTTTCCCGCAATAATCTCTTCCGCCAACGCATCTTCTACTTCATCCTGAAGCTTACGCTTCAATGGACGAGCACCATATTTTCTATCGTAGGCTTTATCCACAATATAGGTTTTCGCGTTTGCTGTTACAGAAAGCTCAATATTTAACTGTTCTTTGCATCGCTTCTGTAATTCTCCTACCATAATCGATACAATCTGCTTCATATCTTCTTTGTTTAAAGCACGGAAAACAATTGTTTCATCAATACGATTTAAAAACTCTGGCTTAAAGATGCGTTTTACTTCTTCCATAACACTATCTTTCATCTTTTTATGGTCTTGTTTCTCATCCTCTTTGTTACCAAAGCCGAGTCGTTTTGGTTCAATGATTGCCTGAGCACCGGCATTAGACGTCATAATAATAATCGTATTTTTAAAATCCACCTTTCTTCCCTGCGAATCTGTAATGTGTCCTTCGTCCAACACCTGAAGCAGTACATTAAATACATCTGGATGTGCTTTTTCTATTTCGTCAAATAGAATAACCGAAAACGGATTTCTTCGTACTTTCTCACTAAGCTGTCCACCCTCATCGTGACCAACATATCCTGGTGGTGAACCAATCATCTTGGAAACACTGTGTTTTTCCATGTATTCAGACATGTCAACACGAATCATAGATTCTTCTTTTCCGAAAACCGCCTCTGCCAACGCCTTAGAAACTTCTGTTTTACCTACCCCCGTTGGTCCAAGGAAAAGGAAAGAGCCGATTGGTCGCTTTGGATCTTTTAATCCTACGCGACCTCTTCGCACCGCTTTAGAAACTGCCGTTACCGCTTCTTCCTGTCCAATAACACGTTTCTTTAATACTTTTTCTAACTTCTGAAGTCTTGCAGCTTCATTTTCTGTAAGTTTATTAACCGGAATTTTTGTCCATCCCGCTACAATATCTGCAATTTCGGTTTCTCCAATAACCGGAATCTTTCTATTCGAAGAACGTTTTGATTTCTTTTCTAATTTCTCGAGTTCTTTTACGAGAGCTTCTTTATTGGCTTTTTCTACTCTTACCTGCTCGATATCTCCATTTTGTAATGCAGTCTCAATTGCAAGCTCTGCTTCATGAATCTGTTTGTGCAAACCATTGAACTGTAAAGGAGACCCCAAAAGTCCTAAACGTACTTTTGCTGCGGCTTCATCCATCAAATCAATTGCTTTGTCGGGTAAGAATCTATCACTTACATAACGTGCTGATAATGTAACTGCTGCTTCTACACCTTCATCTGAAATCTCTACCTGATGATGTCTCTCATAAAGTCCACGAATTCCTTTTAAAATTTCAATTGTTTCTTCAATAGATGGTTCTTCTACTATAACAGGCTGAAATCTACGTTCTAAAGCCGCATCTTTTTCTACATATTTGCGGTATTCTTCTATGGTGGTAGCTCCAATTACCTGAATTTCACCACGCGCCATAGAAGGTTTTAAAATATTAGATGCATCTAAAGAGCCTTCTGCTCCACCTGCTCCAATAATGGTATGAAGTTCATCAATAAATAAAATGACATCGCCAGCTGCGATTACTTCATTAATAACTTTTTTAATACGTTCTTCGAATTCACCACGATACTTAGATTTTGCTACTAAGCCTGACATATCCAAAGACACCAAGCGTTTTCCACGAAGAAGCCCTGGAACCGTACCATTTACAATACTTTCTGCAATCCCTTCTACGATTGCGGTTTTACCTACTCCTGGCTCACCAATAAGACATGGGTTATTTTTACCACGACGACTTAAAATCTGAATCACACGCTGGGTCTCTTCTTTTCGTCCAATCACAGGATCTAAAAGTCCATCAGCCGCCATCTCTGTTAAATCTCTCGAATACTGATCCAAGGTAGGTGTTGCAGAACTTGATTTTGCCACATTTTTACTTTTATTAAATTCTTCGCGATACTTTGCTACATCTTCACCCATTGCTCCTAAAACATCGGTAAATAATTTCTGCAAATTGACACCCATAGTATTAAGAAGCCTTGATGCTGCACAATCTCCTTCTTTTATAATAGAAAGCAGAATATGCTCGCTGCCAACTTCGTCATAACCGAGTCTTTTTGCTTCTTCTACTGATTTGTCTAATATATGCCGAGTTCTTGGTGAATATCCATCTCTTTCCACTACAAGGGTATCTACACCTATAGAAATGAGTTCTTCCATCAACTGTAAAAGTTTAGATAATTCTACTCCGTTTGCAGACAACACTTCTGCTGCTACGCCTGAACCTTCTTTTAATAAACCGGCTAAGATATGTTCTGTTCCAACATAATTATAATGCATGCTTTTGGAAAGTCTGTTTGCAAGATCAAGTGCTCTTTTTGCTTTGTCTGTATACTTCAAATTTTCTTCCTCCAAATACAAGGATATATGATTACACCCCCATCCGCAGATAGGGGTAGTTCACATCATTAATCTAAATCAATAAATTCCAAATCACCGTCGTCATCATCGACTTCAATTGGAGTTACAACCCTCGCTGGCTGTTCTACTGCTTTTGCAGTCTGTGGATCTACCTGTTCTACTGCTTTCACAGTATGTGGACCTGACTGTTCTGCCATCGCTTCTTTCACAAGAAGCTCTTCCATATCTGGAACCTCCGGATTTGATGGCATCTCGTAGAATTCAATTTCTACTTCGTCATCATCTTCCTCTTCTTTTTCAATGCATTCTATATCTTCATAATCAGCATCGTCATCGTAGAAATGTATATCATCGCTATCTTCATCATAGTCCTCGTCATCTTCATCATAATATTCATCGCCTTTTTTGCTAAGTTTTACAGCAAGAACGATAATAATAATAAGAAGAATAACTACTACAACTGCTGCCACAATAATAACAATCAAGAGCTGTTGTTTTAATGTATCTACTTCCGGAACTGTTTCAAGGACTTCTTCCGAATTGTCAGGCTGAACATTCAAAGCCGCATTAAATAATACTGCCGAATATCTCTGGAAAGTTTCTTCTACTGCATCGTATTGATACCAACCATATTCTCCATCCTTATTTAAACAATACATCAAGTAGAAGTCTGTTGGTTTTGCTTCTGCTGCATAAAATGTCTCTGCACCGAATAATCCTACTGTATCCTCATCTAATAGTTCTTCCGTATTAAACTGATATGCACTCACTACACCTTTTCCTTCAATAGACAATGTGCAGGAAACATATCCTGCTGGTGCAGTAGCATCATCTGGTCGAAGCACCATAACATATGCTTCTTTATCACCCAAAGACACAAATGGATATACGTCATTCAATTGTGCATCATAAACATAAAGATTATTATCTCCATTTTCATCTGCTAAATACACTACAGTTAGCAAACCATCTTTAAAATCAAGCACCGGCACTTCTTGATTATTAAGCATCTTAGTAGTCTTTTCAAAATCTGTTGGAACAACTTCTTTTGGAATATTATCTTTAAACTCCAAAACAGATCCATTCCATGTGAATTGTTTTACTGGTGCCTGTGTCTCAGAATCATTTTCACTTTCACTTTCTGACGAAGTAGTCTCCTGTTCTTTTCTTGTTACTGTAACGGTATATGTTTTTGAAACACCATTTTCCGCTTTTACAGTAATACTGATTTTATTCTCTCCGACCTGTAAATCACTTCCACCTGAGACCGCCGTCACCACAGCCTTTCCACTAGATGGAACAGCTGAAACCGTTACTTTTGTAACATTATACCCTACTGTTGCAGTGTATTTTGTCGTATCCGGATGAAAAGCAGGCGACAAAGTTCCATTTGAAAGCTTTAAATACCCCAGTTTATTATCGCTAGATAAAGCTGGTGCAGATGGAGTGTCTGGTGTACTTGGTGTACTTGGCGTACTAGGCGTACTTGTTACCTGATTTGCAATCGTAACAGATGCAGACGCACCATTAAGTGGTACTTCCTCTGCGGTTTCTTCACTACCAGCAGTAATAGGCGTTACGTTAAAAGTCGCTGTTCCTGATGCTTTTGCTGTAAATGTAACTGTAGCTGTTGGAGTAGAAAACGAACCTAAATTCATTGTAACAGAGCTACCATTGTTATTTGCTGTTGTACTACAGCTTGAAAAACTAAGCAAATCACTGGAGTATGCTACATCAATCTGTGCTGTAATCCCTGTTGGAACAGTTACTGTAACCACAACAGAATCACCAATGCTAATAGATGAAGCACTCACGCTTACCGCAACATTGTTCGCATATACTGTATTTGTTGGCACTGCTAATAGGGTTAATACCATTAACACCGACATTATTGCACTTGCAATTTTTCTCATTTTATCACCTCTTATTTACTGCTGAATTGTAGCAAGGCCTAACGAATGACGATTTACCACGATTAAATCTAAAATATTTATACCATCACCCTTACGATTAGCATCTCCCGCCTCTTTATAAGCTCCTGACAACTGGTCTAAAGCTAAAATATTACGGTTGATTTTAATAATATCCAATACGTTAACTTGTCCATCGCCATTGACATCACCATATATTACGATATCTTTTGTACCAACCAAGATGTCATTTACATATACAGCAAGTTTATTTCCTGTTGAAATCTTATCTGTATTTTCCTGACCTGAAGCTGTTATAACCTTTACCATACCCTCTTCACAAGTAATTCCAGTCAAGAAATCATTTACCGTTGTACCTGGTATTACGCCTGTTATGTAATTACCAATTACATACTTATCAGAATTAATATTATAGCTAATATCCGACTGCTCTTGTCTTACTACAGTAAGATTATAAGTGCGTGGCTCACCACTTTGAGATACACAATCTATTTTTATTAAATTTGTTCCACTCATCAAATTGTAAGCACCAACACCCCGTACTTTTGCTTTTGAAGATACAGAAGATGCATCTACCGAAATCGCACTTACCGATGCATCTACAATTATTGAATAATCTGTTGTACCAGCATTAAACCCAGGTGTTAACGCTAAACCAGATACACTAAGACTCGATAAGTAGTTGTTTCGATTACCACTAACATTAAATGACACAGCCTCTTCTGGCATATTCAAATAAATCGGTATTTTAAACACAAAACTCTGAGTCTTATCACTATAAGCTTTTGCAATTTTCTGACCTTCTGTAATCGCAGCCGTAACATTTGCCATATACTGATGCGCAAACAATTGTGCAGAATATACTACGTTAAACTTCTGGAAATATAAAGTATCCTGTCCTCTTGCAATATATTTTTCAGAAAGAAACTGTGCACCACCTAATAGAGAATTATAACGACTGTTCCATCCTTGTTTCTTAGCATAAGACAATCCATTTGCATATAACACAGATTCTGGTGTACCAGCTGCATTGATATTAAAGTAATTATAATACCCTTTGTAATCACCATATGTACCTGAAATTAATGGACTAGTACCAGTCCCCTGTTCCTGAGCAACACGTGAGGCCAAATGATATGGACTAACATTTGTCAACTGTCCAATTGACATAAATGCATTTGCATAATTTAACATACTTCCATCAGGTTCTGGTGCATCATTTGCCATAAATGTATTATTGATAACTGCTTGTACTCCAGCCACATTATGCGCACTACTAAAACTCAAACTTTCATACTGAAAGATACTCGTCTCTGTTAAAAAGTTTCTAGGATCCATACAATATGCAATATAATCTGGATGTGCTGTTACCCAGCCTGATCCATCACGAATCGTCCATGTGTTGGTGTACCAATTATATTCGGAAGATGCAACCGATTTCTTCGCATCATCTGCAATCGTCTGAACCATATTTACCGCAGCCTTTGATTCAGCCTTAATTACATCGCTCCAATTTAATCCAGTATGAACTGGAAGAAATGTCCAATTTGGATATTTTGCATGAAGGGCAGATAAATTTGGAATGTAACTTTCCGGAAAACCTGCATCCCTTAATCCTTGTACAAAAGCTTCGTCGGTTTCAACATTAGTGTATATCAAATCTATATATTGCCCATGTGTCCAACCAGTATATTTTACACCATTTTTAGTACAGTTAATCTGATACCATACAGCACCATTGACTGTAGTTTGTCCAATTACATCAACCGAATTGCCTCGATACAAAGAAAACATGTACGTACCGTCCAAGCCAGCCGCCTGACGCACAAAAACATTGTTCCCATTAATAGTACCAATCGCAAGCACCGCTGCATTAGCCTGATATTCTATCGGCTCAGAAAATGATACCGAACCTGACTCATCTTCAAACGAAACATTGACTGCATAGCAGTAACCTATGCGCTCTTGACCATTTGCTTTTAATATGTATTTCACCTGATACCATAACTGTCCATCTTCACCAATTACTTCGTTAATAACCGTAACAGGCTTTCCATTTTCTAATGTACTTACTCTCTCCGCTTCCTCCGATGGCGTCACTCTCGTCTTAACATATGGTTCACCACCAACAATGACACCATCCTTGGCTTCATACGCATATACCGTAATATTATTAAATGAAACTGAAGTTAACAACATCGTAACAATTAACAGCAACGATAATGCAACTCTTATACTGTCTCTTATCTGTAAATTTCTGTTGTTTTTCATCCTATTTGAATCCTTTTACGTACTAATCCAAACTTAAAAATAATCCAATATAATTATACAATTCTCGACATTTATCGTCAATCAAAATCTAGTGCTTCCTAAAGATTTCCACCATATATTTTGTGGATTTTATAAAATTTTTATATCTAAAATTCCGCAAAAGAGCATCACCGTTCCAAATCCCTCCATCATAAGCATTCCAACGGTAATTATAACCTTTTCTACATCCCATCTTCTCTGTCTTAGTCTTGCTGTGTTCATACTCTTTCTCCTTATCTCTCGTCAATTTACTATGTCTGTTTCACTTGTCTAAAGAAAAAATGCCACAGCTTGTGGGTAATAAAACGTACAGATGCGCACCCGTACAAAAAAGAGTTGGACTCATCCAACTCTTTTTTTGGTTATTTAAAAGTATATTGAATTGTTATATCATTTCCTTTTGCAGATACTTTTGCAGTACCGCCACAGATAATCGGCATCATAGGTGCAAGATGTCCAATGTCTAAATCCATTATAATAGGCACATTGTATTCCGCTAAAACATCTGTTACCGCACGATACTGGTCGATACCAAACATCTCCTGTCCAAACATAAGTGGACGGCCAATGAGAAAGCCTTTTACATGTTCAAACCATCCTGCTTCTTTCATCTGCCAAAGAGCACGGCGAATGGACATTACATTTAATTCGCAGGCTTCTAAGAACCAGATGATACCATCCTCTTTGTATTTTTCGTTAAATTCCTTTACTTTGTCATAAACTGTACCTGGATACATCTGTAAAATATCCATGCAGCCGCCAAGGAGACGACCTTCTAATTCCACATCTACATCTGGAAATCGATGAATTACCGAAGGTACTGTCACATTATATGGCAATAGTGGATGTTCTTCGTCTTTTAAACTTTCTTTTTCCCATACCCCATAGCCTTTTACAGTATCCGTTTTGCCAGACAACACATCATAGGCATCTTGTAAAGATGGATGCCAGGGCTCCATTCCAAATGCGGCAGCACATGGTCCATAAATGGCTGCTATATCCATAAGTGTTGCTGACAAAAATGTAAAATTGGTATTGTCTGAATATCCCATAAACCACTTTGGTTTTGCCTGTTTTAAGCGTTCAAAGGAAATGTATGGAACCATTTCACACATTAACTCTCCTCCGCCACAGGAAATCAGTATATCATTATTTTCTGAAACATACCATTCATTTAATTCATCACCACAAAGTTTAGGCTCATTACTAATACCAATTCCCTTTCCTTCATAACAATTTGGTCCCAAATCAATTCCATGACCTAAAGCATCCCACTTTTTATGCGAATTTAAGAATGCACTTTTATATGGTTCTGTTGCACAACCAAAGGCTGGAGCAACAAAACCAATTGTCCCATTTTCTTTTAAAAATTCTGGATATCTCATGTCTATACTCCTTCACAATTAAAATCTGGAATAAAACTTTCCTCTGCCACATCTTCTTCCTGAATAAATCCATTTTCCACACCAAGCTCAATCGCATAATCCACATATGCATCATATTCTTTTCGGCTAACCTTTTGATTTAATTCAGGATATTTTTCCACATGAGGCAATGGTGTAAACTGACTCATCAAACTTAGGAAAATCTGATTGCCATACGTTTCATACAAATACTTTACAATTTGTTTCGCATCCTCTGTCTGTCCTGGCAAAAGGAGCTGTCGCACAATTACACCTTTTTGTATCAATTCCTGTCCTTCTTTTTCATAAAAGATAGGATTTGGCTGCTGTCGAACCATTTCCGCAATTGCCTTCTTTGCCACTTCTGGATAATCTGGTGCATTGGAATATTTTGACGCTAGTGTACTATCCCAATATTTAAAATCAGGCAGATACACATCTACAATCCCCTCTAACCGCTTTATTGTATCTATACTTTCATAAGCACTTGTATTATACACAATCGGAATAGACAAGCCATCTTTTCTTGCTCGTTGTACTGCCCATACAATATGAGGCACATACTGACCTGGAGTTACTAAATTAATATTGTTCGCACCTTTTTCCTGCAATTCTAAAAAAATCTCTCCAAGACGTTCTTTTGAAATTTCCTTCCCTATTTGCCCCTTAGCAATAGCTTCATTCTGACAGAAAACACAATGCATGGAGCACCCGCTAAAAAACACTGTTCCAGAGCCATTTGCACCACTGATGCAAGGCTCTTCCCAAAAGTGGAGCGCCGCTCTTGCAACCTTTAATATGGAGTTTACCCCACACACTCCAATATTACCGCTTTCTCTATTTACTTTACAGCCTCTTGGGCAAAGTTGACAAGATAAATATTGCTGATTCATTTTCTACTCTTTCTCTTGCTTTCGCTTTCACTCTCATATAAAATGATAACAGAATTTTATACATTTTGGAGGAAAACTTTATGTCACAAAACAATTGTATCGTCGCACAGTCTGGTGGCCCTACCGTTGCTATCAATGCCAGCCTTGCTGGTGTAGTATCTGGTATTCTTGCATCAGAAAAATACGACAACTGTTATGGTTCCATTCATGGTATCACAGGCATTTGGAATAATACATTTTTAAATCTTACAGAAGAGGCAAAAAAAGAAGGTTTTATCGAACAATTAAAACTCTCTCCTGCTATGTACTTAGGTTCTTGCCGTCACAAATTACCAGATGTTGAAAAAGATCCTGAAATCTATAAAACTATTTTTGCCCGCTTTGATGAAATGAACATTAAGGCATTTTTCTACATCGGCGGAAATGACTCGATGGATACTGTATTAAAGTTATCGGAATATGCAAAAAAAATCAACTATGATATTTCAATTATTGGTGTTCCAAAGACTATCGATAACGACCTTTGCATTACAGATCACACCCCTGGCTTTGGCTCAGCTGCAAAATATATTGCAACTTCAATGCTTGAAATCGCACACGATACCTCAATTTATCCAGTAAAGAGTGTAACTATCGT
>JAFQWG010000076.1 GCA_017407605.1 Agathobacter sp.
GCGGCTGGTACCCCAATCTGTAATAACACTTTATCCAAAGCATCTCGTCCGACAGGATTGTTGTAAAGCTCGCCAATTTTTGAATGTCTGGTTAATTTTTCCATGACAAATCCCCCATTTTATTTTTATGCATTCTTTCTTGCTTCAAGTTCTTTACAGATACGGTCATATTCTGCTTCGTCTAATGTGTACTTCTTCTGATATAAGAAGTTAGAAAGAAGCATCATAGAGTATGGAACTACTACCATAAGGATAAGAAGTCCAAGTGTCTGCGACTGGTCAACACCTTTGATAACATCTGCAATAGCTGTTAATTTTTCTGCATCTGTAATTGCACCTGCTGCAGAAGCACTTTCTAAGTCAGAAATCTGGTTTGTATAATTTGTAACGCCAAAAATCATATATGTAGCTGTTGTCATAACAACGATAAGAGCTGAGCTCATCTTTGTAATAAGAGGACGAACAGATGCGATAATCGCTTCATTACGGTCACCTGTCTTATATTCGTTGTATTCTACTGTGTTGATAATAGATATCATCATGATAAGGTAGTAAGAATATAAACCAAAGTTAGAAACCATGTAACCAATTGTAAGTAATACAAATGCAGCACTTGGAATGATGCGTGATAAAATCATAAGCACATAACCAACTGTAGAAATCACTACCATCATATTCATAAGAGGTTTTCTATTGATTTTCTTAGAAATTGTTGGGTAGAAAATCATAAGGAATGCAGTCGCAGCAACGCCTACTGTCGAGAAGAGTGAGTATAATCCACCTTCATAACCAAACTGCAAGTAAATATATGTAGAACCAATTCCACCTAATACAAAACCATTACCAATCTGCTGAATTAAGAAAATAACTGTAATCCAACGAAGCTGATCATTATGTTTTACAGCTTCTACCATTTTTTTGAAAATACCGCCTTTTTCTTTTACTGGTTTTACTGTTTCTCTATGCTCTTTTACACCAATAATAGTGAAAAGGAAAAACGCTGGCATTAAAACACAAATTCCAGCTGCAACCACAGCATATGCTGTACTAGCATTACCACCAATCGCTGTTGCACCAGTTGTAAACATTGGAATAACAATAGAAGCAAGTGTTCCACCTACACCAGCAAAAAGTGTTGCACGTGAAGTAAATGCATCTCTTGCACCTGCATCTGAACTAAGCGCTGGTACGATTCCCCAATATGAGATATCGTGCATCGTGTATGCAATACTATAACAGAAATAGAATACACCAAATAATGCAACGAACTCCCATCCCTTTAAACTGGTCGAAAATACCATAAATACTACGATACAAGAAAGTACTGTACCAATTACCATCCAAGGCTTAAATTTACCCCATTTGGTATGTGTGTTTTCAATGATATTACCCATAATTGGATCGTTTAATGCATCAAACACACGCGCAGCTACCATAATAGCTGTAATCGCCGCCAGTTGTGCAGCATCAAGTCCCTTTGTGAAAAGAATGTAGGTAAGTAAGAAGTTTGTAACTAAGTTGTACATCATGTCTCTTCCTACTGTTCCGAGTGGGAAAAACCATAGATTCTTTTTCAATGTTTTCTGATCATCCATAACCAAAACTCCTTTGTAATAATATTATTTAAAAGCTAACTTATATTATAGCACATCAACACCGTAGTTAAAAGAATAAAAAATGGCGAAAACCTTGTAAATTCAAAGTTTTCGCCATATCATTTATTCCTCTATTTCACTTCGTATGTATTTCCTTTTTTCAGCAAATAGACAATACAATCATACATCCAGCCAAATCCGAATAATCCCATAGTAAATAGGTACAAAACTCCCATTCCCATTTTACCTTCATAAAACTTATGAGCCCCAAAAACGCCCAAAAACAAGCACAATAAAAATGCTATCCATTTACTTTTCACTTTAGGAGTAGCCTGATATTGCACAGAATATGTCGTATAATTCTGTGGTTTTGCTGTCTGATTTGAAGTATTGTTTTGCTGCGTCATAGTTTCTTGCTCATTTGCTTTTGGGGATTCTTTCTTTTTTACATCCTCTTCAACTGCAAATTCTTCGTATCTAGCTCCACAGCAAAGGCAATGTGTTTCATCTGCAGTACTATATCCGCCACAATAATCACACTTTCTCTTCTTATATCTTATTTTTCTATTAGAACTATGTTCTTTATTTCTATCCTTAATCGCGGTATCTGTATCATTCTTTTCAGTTTCTGTATATGTACTCGTTTCATTCTTCGTTCCTGTTAAAACAACAGAAGCCCCACAATGAATACACGTTTGTGTCTTATCACTTACACGTTTTCCGCATTTTGAACAATTTATAAAAGCCATTGTTTACTCCTTTATAATCTAAGATTACATAAATTATATCACCGTAAATCATCTTTCTCAACACTCTCTTCCGCTACCTTTCTTGTTTATAAAACAGAAAAAATATTTTTTTCAAAAAAGTTGTTGACAATTGTTTTCAAATAAGGTATATTAATCAAGTCGCTGACAGACAGCGACAAACCCATGGGATCATAGCTCAGCTGGGAGAGCACCTGCCTTACAAGCAGGGGGTCACAGGTTCGAGCCCTGTTGGTCCCACTTTTAACCAAATATGGCGAGATAGCTCAGTTGGCTAGAGCATACGGTTCATACCCGTAGTGTCGAGGGTTCGAATCCCCCTCTCGCTACTAACAAAA
>JAFQWG010000077.1 GCA_017407605.1 Agathobacter sp.
CGAATCCCCCTCTCGCTACTAACAAAACCCTTGATTTTCAAGGGTTTTTTCTTTTACTTCTTGCTTACATTTAGTTACACTTTATAAATAATATACACAAATTGAAATAGCACCTCCTTTACGGCATATAGTAAAAAATGCAAGTCACCTGCCGAAAAAACTGGTGTATTTTTCTGTTTCTTATGTATTTTCGTCATATAGAAAAAATTTTTCATTCTATGCCGGCGCTTTTACCAAATATGACGGTATAGATAGATAATCTTTCTGTATATGCCGAAAATGGCTACCACCGACTCAAATTTTCTAGATTTTTCGGCATTCTTAAACAATTATTTTCTATATACCGTAACTCAAATCAATCACATCCTCAATTCCAAATTTATATCATCCTCATCTTCTTGCCCTTCGGACAAGAAGCATCCTTCGCTCAAAAGAGCTCGGTCAATTCAACTTTATCCAACTCATTATAACACATATGCTATAATAGACATCAACAAACCACACTAGACACCACTGTCCATTTGGCATAATACGGCATTTTCTCGCTTTATGTCGTGTTATTTATTTGCATAAAAAGATACTCTACTGTTTCAAGATGGGAAACTGGAAACAATATGCCTGACATTAGTTTGCTCATTGAAATTGCAGAGTTTTTCGATGTGAGTATACCTGAAATAATAAATGGCGAAAGGAAAAGCGAGAGTATGAATAAAGAATCAAAAGAAGCAGCCGAAACATTATCTGAATATGCGACAGCTGAAAAAGAAAAAATGATTAAAGACATTAGAACTTATAGTATTATGGGAACCGTAGCACTGATAGTATATTTTATACTTGATGCAAGCCAGCTCATCTCACAAAATGTAATCTATGAAAAAATCGCTGTCTATTGCGAGACATTGGTATTTGTTACCGTCATGTGCATCTTTGCACTCACAACTGGCATGTTGAATAAATTGCGTAAAAAACAACAAGCATCCAACCTATATACAAAACTTGGTGCTTTACCAAAACCTATCCAATTGACATTTGCTGCCATTGTTGCATTTGCAAGTGCAGTAGTAATTAAACTGTTTCTAACTAGTGTACTAGGATTATAAAATCAAAAAGAGGTTGTTAGTCCACGCCTAACAACCTCTTAATCTATTTATTCTCTCAACAATCTCTCCACCACTCTCACGGTATCCGCTGCATCTTTGGCATATGCATCTGCACCAATTTCCTCTGCGAAATCTTCTGTGATACACGCACCACCAATCACAACTTTTGCCTGGCATCCACGAGCCTTACACTCATCTACCACATCCTGCATACGCATCATAGTGGTTGTCATAAGCGCAGATAAACCGATGACTGCTGCATCTTCTTCCATCGCTACACGTACGATTTCTTCTGGTGCAATATCTTTACCCATATCGATAACTGGATAACCATAGTTTTTGAGCATAAGCACAACGAGGTTCTTTCCAATATCGTGAATATCACCTTTTACCGTTGCAATTACGATAGTAGGAAGTGCCTCTCCCGACTCTTTCTTTTCAAGCAAAGGCTCTACATAGTCGATTGCTGTTTTCATGGTATTTGCACTACGAATCAGCTGTGGTAAGAAGTATTTTCCATCATTGAAATACTGTCCTACTTCATTGATTGCAGGAATTAAAAACTCATTGATAATAGCCTCTGCTTTTGTACCAAGAGCAAGTTCCTCTTTTACAGCATCCAAAATCGCAATACCATTGCCTTTTACCACATGTCTGTGGATTGGATGATGTGCATCATCTTCTGTGGCGTTTGCCTCATTCATCTTGTCCACAAAAGTTACATCAGCGTTTGGATGATGCAGGAGCATATCAGCCGCAAACATCGCATCCATGAGTTGTTTTTGACATGGATTTGCAATTGCCATGGTCATACCTTTTGCCATCGCCATCGTAAGGAAAGTTGCATTAACCGTACCACGTTCTGGCAAGCCAAAAGAGATGTTGGAAAGCCCACAGATAGTAGGCAACTTCTTTACCTCTTTACAATAAGAAATGGCATCAAAACACTCCACGCCTGCTGCTGCATTTGCTCCAACCGTAGTTACGAGTCCATCTACAATAATATCTTCATGGGCAATTCCCATAGAAATTGCCTTATCATATATTTTCTCTAACACTTC
>JAFQWG010000078.1 GCA_017407605.1 Agathobacter sp.
CAGTAGATAATGTAGGGTTTGAAAGCGATATAAAAACATTCAATATTATTAGAGAATCCAATGAAAAGAACAATTCCACAAGTGACATTGACATGAAGTTTGCTGAAACAGCACTAAAAGATGCAAAGAATAATCCATTGTATACAGATTCGACAGAAGTAGAAGTTACCGTAACAGATACATATTCAGGTATCAAATCACTTTCATGGAAGGTAGTTGCTGATTATGATACAGGAAATAATACAAGTGGATCTGCAAATGTTGCATATAGTGCACAAAATGGTTTTTCAGTAAATAATGATGAGAATTCTGCACCAGTAACATGGACTGTAAGTAATAGCGAAAAGAATATTGCGACAGAGATTAAAGCAAAGCTACCTATCAAAAATGATAGTAATGAGATTAAAGTAATTGTATCTATTACAGATAATGCGGGTAATACAAGAAATCTTGAAAAAGTCATAAGCATTGATAAAGCGGTTCCAGTTATTGAGGTAAGTTTTGATAATACTTTAGAATCAGGTTTCTATACTTCAAGAAAAGCGACAATTACAGTATTTGAACGTAACTTTGATGCAAGCAAAGTAATTACAACAATTACAAATACAGATGGAACTATTCCAAAGTTATCGGAATGGGGACATGTTGCAGATACCGTGAATCCAGATAAGAGTAAACATACTGCAACAATAGAATTTGCTGCAGATGGTGATTATACCTTAAAAGTAGAGGCCAAGGATTTAGGTAATATTGCTGCAAAAGCAGTAGAAGCTACACCTTTTACTGTTGACAAGACAGCCCCTACAGTAACGATTGCCTATGATAACAATAATGCTATCAATGAGAAGTATTTTGCTGCTGGCAGAACTGCAACAGTAACTGTAACAGAACATAACTTTGATGCAAACAGTGTTGTTGTAAACGGTACAGCTACTTTCGGAGGTGGTGCAACAGCCTTCCCTTCCGTAAGTGGATGGTCATCAAATGGTGATGTACATACAACGACCTTATCATTTAGTCAGGATGCATTATTTAAATATGATGTAAGCGTTACTGATAAAGCAGGAAATGCTATTCAGTATGTGGAAAATGAATTCTCTGTAGATACAACAATTCCAGAGATTACAATCACAGGCGTAGAAGATATGTCGGCAAACAATGGCACAGTTGCTCCAATTGTAACTATTACAGATGAAAATTACGATGCAAATGGTGTGACAATTGAGCTTACTGGTGCAAACCAAGGCCGTGTAGAAGCAAATGGAAGTTTCTCAGATACAGATAATGGACAGGTATTCAATTTTGCGGATTTTGCAGAAGAACAAAGTAATGATGACTTATATACATTGATGGTTACAGAGATAGATAAAGCCGGTAATACATTCGAGGATTCCATTACATTCTCTGTCAACCGTTTTGGTTCTGTATACACACTCAGTGATGAGCTTGCAGCAATCAACGGAAAATATGTAAAAGAAGCTGTTGATGTTGTAATTACAGAAACGAACGTAGACGGATTGGATATGGAAACTGTCAAAGTGGTATTAACTGTAAATGGTACACCTAAGACATTGATTCGTGGAGAAGAATATACAATCAGTCAGTCAGGTGGCGGTGGTTCATGGAGCCAGTACGAGTATAGAATTGGAAAAGAATTATTTCAGGAAGACGGAGCATACTCTATCGCAATTTACTCAGTAGATGATGCAGGCAACGTAAACGAAAATATCAACGAAACAAAAGAAGCAGAAGTATTCTTTGGTATTGATACAGTAAATCCAATTATCACAGCGATTGATTTAGAAAGTGGAAAGACATATGAAGCAACAGCTCATACCGCAGTCCTTTCTATTACAGACAACTTGATATTAGGCGATGTAAGTATCATGGTCAATGGTGAACCAGCAGAATACACAGTAAATGGAACAGATTACTCATTTGTATTAAATGAAGCAAGTAGTGCATACACAATCGTAGTAAATGTTACGGATAAAGCTGGAAATGCTGCGACTATGACATTTGAAGATGTATGGGTAACAACCAGTGCATTTGTACGAGTAATGAATAGCCCAGTAGCTCTTGCTGTAGGTGGTGGAGTTGTCGGTGTTGCAGGTATTGGTACAGGCGCGTTCTTCTTCCTTAGAAGTAAGAATGTAATCAAAGTAAAACGCAAATAAGAGGATATACAAGTGGCGAAGTTTAAGGTATCAACAAAAGGAAACTTAATATCTATAACCCAAAAACAATTCGGCAAATTTAATGTAAATGAAAGGGAATTGAAGGTTTTCGAAGAAAACCTTCTCCCTGGATTTTTTAGACCGAAGCTTGTGGCGAAGAATAGGATTACATATACAGCTCCAAAGAGTGTTACTTTAGAAACTTATATAAAAAAAGATCTTACTATACATAAAATGTATAGTATTCTTGCACAATTTGGTGAATTGATAAAAAGTGTAGAGCAATATGGATTTTACTTGCACAACATCATCTTTGAAAGCCGATTAATTTATGTAAAAGAGATAACAGGAGAATTGTTCTTCTTATATACGCCACTTATCACAACAGGAATAGGTGTAAATCTGTTTGGTTTTTTGGCGGATGCGTTTAAAAATTTGCAGACAGAAGATGTGCAGTTACAAGCAGAATACCAAAAAGTAAAAGCATTTTTAGAGAGTCCAAATCATTATAGCTTAAACGAATTGGAAATGTTTGTGCAACAGAATTATCCACAGATTTATCAGCAGATTACACGTAGAGACTCTGGACAGAGTGGATTTATCTCAAGCACAAAATTAGGACATGAACAGCATTACCATCCATCTATGGCATTGCAGTCTGCTCCATCTGTGTCATTGCAATCAGCCCCATCTGAGGAGATGGGCACCACGCTATTGGTCGAAGAAGAGGGCACCACATTGCTTACAGAGGATGAAGGAACGACGCTCTTACAGGAACCAACTGTTTCGGCATTCTTAATTCGTAAGAAGACCAATGAAACCATCACAGTAAATCGTGATGTATTTAGGATTGGAAAAGATTTTTCATGTGACTATGTAATAACGGATAACAATGCAGTAAGTAGAAGACATGCATCATTATATCGAAATATGTCAATGTTTTACATTGGAGATGATGGTTCCAAGAACCATACTTATGTAAATGGCACGATTGTTCCAGATGGACAAACAGAGCTTCACAATGGGGATGTTGTGAAACTAGCAAATGAAGAATTTGAATTTTTTATAAATTAACCAAAGAATAAATTAACTGAAGGAAGACTTTTACTATGCAGAGAAGTTTATTTGATGAACAAATTTCAGAAGTGATGACAAGTAGCAATACTGCTTATATTTTAAAGAATCACGATATGTTTTATGATATTGGATTCCGTGTTATGAAAAACCAGAAAAGTGGAAGTATCATGGAATGTCATCAGTTAAAATACAACGGCAATTTTAAATTTGTATTTTTTACAGATGAATATACCAGACTCAGTGATTTGATTGCAAAAGCAGATTCTGACCATGTCATGGTCATCATCTCCAATTTGATTCGCTCTATTGAAGATATTGAGTCAAATGGATTCTTAAATGTAGCCTGCATAGACAACCGTTTGGATCATATTTTTGTAGATAATCGCACAATGGCTGTAAGACTTATCTATTTACCGATCAATATTCCAATGAACGGTATAAAAAAAGCCGAATTCGAAAATGATATTCGTGCACAGTTGATTAAGTTGATTCAGGGGCTCCCAAATGCAGAGAGTGGAAAATTAAGTGAATTGGTTCGTGTGTTGATGGATGGAAACAATCTGTCATTAAGTGATGTAGCAAAAAGGCTTCAAGTATCGCCAGTGGCACAGCATATTATGGATACTGCTTCAACACCAAATGTTATACAACAGACAAGACCAACACAGCAGAATAGTACACCATCGAGCGAACAGATGACACAGCAGAGTTATATAAGTACACCAATATCCAATAATACAACTATGGCAACACTTGTATCGGCAACTGGAAAAGAAAATGTTGTAGTTAGTAAAACTCATTTCCTAATAGGTAAGAGTGCAGAAAAAGTGGACGGAGTAATAAGTGGGAACTCAGCGGTAAGCCGTGTTCACTGTGAGGTAGTAATACGAGAGAATGGGCAGATGTCTATTATCGATAAAGGAAGTGCAAATGGCACATTTGTAAATGGGCAAAGGATTGGAACAGACCAATATGTGCCGCTTCAAGAAAATGACAGAGTAAAAATTGCTAACGAAGAATATATAGTTCGGAGATAAGAGTATGAGTAAACCGCTTGTTGTAATTGCCGATAGAGATGAAAATTATCTGGCTACGTTTGAATATAAATTTTTGGAACAATTTGATGACAAAATTGAATTGGAAATCATATCAGATGAAGAATACTTTAATACCTTTTTCTCTGCACCCAAGACGGCAGAAATCCTGGTAGTAGGAGAAGACTGGTACAGTCGTGAACTTCACAGACACAATATCGCAAATCTCTTTATTTTCACAGAAGAAAATGAGATGGGTGCGACAGAAGAATTGTCTGTGACACGTATCTATAAGTACACAGGGATAAAAGAAATCTTCAACGAATTGACTTATAGAAGTAGAGATAAACTCTACCAAGGTGCAGATGCCCAGAAAGAAACAATGATTATCAGCCTTTATTCTGCAATCGGAGGATCAGGCAAGACAAGTCTAAGTCTAGGTCTTGCAGAAGAGTTGGCTAACAATCACAAACGTGTGCTTTATATCAACACAGAGTCGATACAGGCATTTGCGCATTATTTAAATGACGAAGTAGGCATGAGTAATGAGGGGTACAGAGCATTACGAGATGATTTAAATCATACCTACCACAATATTAAGCACTTTGTTCGAAGAAAGAATTTTGCATATGTACCACCATTTATGGCAACTCTGGATGCACTTAACCTAAGTAGTCAGATATTTGTAAATATGGTACAGACAGCAAAAGAAAGCAAAGAATATGATTTTATTATTGTAGATATTGAAGCTGGATATAGCAGAACTAGAACAGAATTATTAGAGATATCAGATAAAGTAATCATGGTAATGCTTCAGGACAAGATGTCACTGTTGAAAACGGAGTATATCTTGCAGAATATTGATTTTAGAGATAGAGAGAAATACCTCTTCATCTGTAATAAATATCAGGAATCAAAAGAAAACGCTTATTTTGAATCTGCTTTACAAAAACAGTTCCCATTACATGAGTATGTGGAATATGTAGAAGAACCAATGGTAACGGTAGAGCGACTAGGGGAATTAAGTGGAATTCAAAAAATTGCATATATGTTTATATAGGAGAAGTTATGGGGAATACAGCAATTGTAGAGTTTAAAAATCTGGATAATGGATTGGAAGTAGAGTTAGAGATTCCGTTGGATATTACGGCAAATGATCTGTCG
>JAFQWG010000079.1 GCA_017407605.1 Agathobacter sp.
TAGCTTTGTATTCAGCTTTGAACTGAGTAGCTAATTCTTTTAAGTCTTCTGCTGTAAGGTCTACGTCCTGTGTAACACCTTTCTTTTCTTTCATTTCATCGATGAGTTCTTCGAAGTATTTTTTACCAACTTCCATAACTACGTCAGAGTACATCTGAATGAAACGTCTGTAGCAGTCCCAAGCCCAACGTGGGTTGCCTGATTTTTCAGCCATTGTGTTAACTACGTCTTCGTTAAGACCTAAGTTGAGGATTGTATCCATCATACCAGGCATAGAAGCTCTAGCACCTGAACGAACAGATACGAGTAATGGATTTTCTAAATCACCGAATTTTTTACCTGTGATTTCTTCCATTTTAACGATGTATTCGTTGATCTGAGCCTGAATTTCATCGTTGATTTTACGGCCATCTTCGTAATACTGTGTACAAGCTTCTGTTGTGATTGTGAAGCCCTGTGGTACTACGTCAGCACCGATAATTTTTGTCATTTCAGCAAGGTTAGCACCTTTACCACCGAGAAGGTTACGCATTGAAGCATCACCTTCGCTAAACAAATAAACCCATTTGTTTGCCATATTGACATTCCTCCTAATAATAAATTTATGTATTGCTCAGGTAAAACCAATCGAAAGTAGTCCGAAACGGATTTTACACTGATAAGCAAAATAAAAAAGTCTGTGTGCTATTTTGGATACAATATCTTGTACCAAAATTTGCACACAGACTATTTTAACACAGTTTTCCTTTTTGGCAAGCATTTTCCAAGGAAAAATAGTTGCATTTTCACTTGTATACAACACTTGTCTGACAGTTTAAACTAGAATGTGAATTTATCTGCAAAATATGCGTCTAAATCAGCGATTGCGATACGTTCCTGAGCCATTGTATCACGGTCACGAACGGTTACACAGCCATCTTCCAAAGAGTCAAAATCGAAAGTTACACAGAATGGTGTACCGATTTCATCCTGACGACGGTATCTCTTACCAATTGTTCCTCTGTCATCAAATTCGCAGTTATATTTTTTAGATAACTGAGCAAATACTTCTTCTGCTTCTTTGTTTAACTTCTTAGAAAGTGGAAGTACACCAATCTTAACTGGTGCAAGTACTGGATGGAAACGGAATACGGTTCTTACATCGCCACCCTCTAACTCTTCTTCATCATAAGCTGCACAAAGGAATGCAAGTACCACACGGTCTGCACCAAGAGATGGTTCAATAACATATGGAATGTATTTTTCTCTCTTTTCATCATCGAAGTAGCTCATATCTTCGCCAGATACGTTCTGATGCTGAGTTAAGTCGTAGTCTGTTCTATCTGCAATACCCCAAAGTTCGCCCCAGCCAAATGGGAATAAGAACTCGAAGTCTGTCGTTGCTTTTGAGTAGAAACATAATTCTTCTGGTGAGTGATCACGAAGTCTAAGCTCTTCATCTTTGATACCAAGAGAAAGTAACCACTGATGACAGAAGTTTCTCCAGTATGCAAACCATTCAAGGTCTGTACCTGGTTCACAGAAGAATTCTAATTCCATCTGTTCAAATTCACGTGTACGGAATATGAAGTTACATGGTGTAATTTCGTTACGGAAAGATTTACCAATCTGTCCAATA
>JAFQWG010000080.1 GCA_017407605.1 Agathobacter sp.
ATTAAATAGATGTACGTACAATCTTAGGCTGGTAACCACCAATTTCTAACTGCTTTAAAATCTGGTTTTTATGGTCAGTACCAAAACTCTCCAAAGTAATACGAAGCTCCACAGCCGCACTACGATTTGTAGATACAAACTGGTTGTGCTCAAGCTTAATTACATTACCCTGCTCTTTTGCAATTACATCTGCAACCTTTGATAACTCACCTGGCTTATCTGGAAGTAATACCGAAACTGTAAAGATGCGGTCACGGAAGATAAGTCCCTGCTGTGTAACGGATGACATTGTAATAATGTCCATGTTACCACCACTAAGGATAGAAACCACTCTCTTATCTTTGATATCCAAATGTTTTAAAGCTGCAACAGTCAAAAGACCTGAGTTTTCAACAATCATCTTGTGATTTTCTACCATATCAAGGAAAGATCCAACGAGTTCATCATCCTCAACTGTAATGATATCATCTAAATTCTGTTGAATATATGGAAAAATCTGACTACCTGGTGTTTTTACTGCAGTACCATCTGCAATTGTATTTACTGCTGGAAGCGTTGTTACTTTCCCTGTTGCAAGTGAAGTCTGCATACAATTTGCACCAGCTGGCTCTACCCCAATTACTTTAATCTTTGGATTAAGCAATTTTGCAAGTGTTGATACCCCTGCCGCAAGTCCGCCACCACCAATTGGTACTAAAATATATTCTACCAATGGAAGTTCTTTAAAAATTTCCATTGCAATACTACCTTGGCCAGTTGCAACTGCCAAGTCATCAAATGGATGAATAAAAGTGTATCCTTCTTTTTCGGCCAATTCTAATGCATGCGCACAAGCTTCATCATATACATCTCCATGAAGAATCACCTCTGCACCATAGCTCTTGGTACGATTAATCTTGATAAGAGGTGTACCGGTAGGCATCACGATAACAGCCTTACAACCATATCTCTTTGCCGCATATGCAACACCCTGTGCATGGTTACCCGCAGAAGCAGTAATCAATCCTTTGCTTCTTTCTTCGTCTGTAA
Organism: Agathobacter sp.; assembly: GCA_017407605.1. GTDB lineage: Bacteria > Bacillota > Clostridia > Lachnospirales > Lachnospiraceae > Roseburia. The sequence goes on from JAFQWG010000080.1 coordinate 1,030, forward strand.
GAGTACTGATTTTATAATATGCGCCACGAACTTTATAAGCACCAGTAAGCTGCATATTTTCTGGTTTTAAATATACTTTATTTCCTGTTAATTCACTCAAGAATTCGCTATAAATAAGCTTTGTCTCAAGTGTAACCTCTTTTACTTTTTCACTTGCTTCTTCAAATTTATTTAATGTTAACATCTATTTTTCTCCTTACTCCGTAGTTGTAAATAACGCGTTTACAAACTCGTCGGAATCGAATTTCTGCAAGTCATCGATTGATTCACCTACACCAATGTATTTTACTGGCACACCAAGTTCTGCCTGGATTGCAACAGCAATACCACCTTTTGCAGTACCATCCATTTTGGTAAGAACAATGCCAGAGATACCCGCTACTTCTGCAAACTCTTTTGCCTGCACCAAAGCATTCTGTCCAGTCGTTGCATCTAGTACAATCAACGTTTCTCTATATGCATCTGGATATTCTTTTTCTAAAATACGATTGATTTTACCAAGCTCATTCATCAGGTTTTTCTTATTATGAAGACGACCTGCTGTATCTACAATAAGCACATCTGCATTTCTTGCTTTTGCCGCAGCTGTTGCATCATATACGACCGCGCCCGGGTCAGAACCTTCTGGACCACCAATCATATCAACCCCAGAACGATTTGCCCATTCTTTTAACTGGTCTCCTGCAGCTGCTCGGAACGTATCTGCACCTGCAATAACCACCTTTTTACCAGCTGCTTTTAACTTACCTGCCAATTTTCCAACTGTTGTTGTTTTACCAACACCATTTACGCCAATCACAAGTAAAACCGATTTTTCTTCCTCAAAACGATAAGCAGTCTCTTCTACTTTCATCTGATTCTTAATACTTTCGATTAAAAACTCCTTACAGTCTGCTGGTTCTTTGATATGATTTTCTTTTACTTTTCTACGAAGGTCATCCAAGATATTTTCTGTCGCATGAACGCCCAAATCTCCCATAATTAGGATTTCCTCTAATTCTTCATAAAAGTCATCATCAATATTAGAAAATCCATTAAAAATGGAATCAATCCCCGAAACAATATTGTTTCGGGTCTTGGTAAGTCCTTCTACAAGACGGCTAAAAAAGCCTTTCTTTTCTTCGCCCATATATTTACCTCACATAGCGATTTAAGAATTATTCACTCAAATCATTTTCGATTAAGTTAACCGACACAAGTGCCGATACACCTTTTTCCTGCATAGTAATACCATAGAGACGATCAGCTGCTGCCATTGTACCTCTACGATGTGTAATTACGATGTACTGTGTATTCTTAGTTAAACGATTTAAATATTGCGCAAAACGTGTAACGTTGGAATCGTCAAGCGCCGCCTCAATTTCGTCTAAAAGGCAGAATGGCGATGGTTTCAACGCCTGAATTGCAAATAAAAGTGCAATTGCCGTAAGCGCTTTTTCCCCACCGGAAAGCTGCATCATATTCTGTAATTTCTTTCCTGGTGGCTGTGCAATGATACGAATACCACATTCTAAGATATCTTCGTCTTCCACAAGCTCCAAAGTACCATGTCCACCACCAAATAACTGTTTGAAAGATGCGTCAAACTCTCTTTGGATTTCCGCAAACTTCTCTTCAAACTGCTTACGCATACCATTATCCAATTCCTCGATAATACCAATCAATGTCTGTTCTGCTTCTACAAGGTCATCATGCTGTGTTTTTAAGAACTCATAACGCTGTGAAACTTCTTTATATTCCTCGATTGCATTTACATTTACATCACCAAGTTTGCGGATATCATCTTTGATTTCAGCAATCATCTGTTTTAAACTGCCAAGGTTGTCATACTGTTCCTTACGAAGTTCTCTTGCTGCATGTGGAGTAATTTCATATTCATCCCACATATAGTTAGTCTGGAATTCGCCTGCTTCACATAATTTCTCCAGTTGATTGCCAAGACGCATAAGTTCTCTATCCAAGTTATTCTTGCGTTTTGAAATATCTTCCTGTTTCTGGAAGAAACCACGATAGTTTTCAGACATTTCATCTTTCTTTGCAAGACTCATGCTAAGCTCTTCCTGTAACTGAGCCACAGATTCAACCGAAGCTGCAATGGTAAGCTTAATTTCTTCAATATCAGAAAGTTTCTTTTCCACATCTGCTTTTGCATTCGTTGCATTTTCAGAAAGTTCTTCTTTTTCTGTATCAAAACGCTCGATTTCGCTGTGGATACGGAACAAGTTTTCCAATACGAACTGAATATTCTGACGTATAGCAGCTTCTTCCATTGTAATATCTGCTACAACCTGTTTTGCTGCTTCTTCAAGCTTTGTCTGCTCTTCTAAAACAGCCTGGAAGTTCTTTGCTTCTTCTTCAATTTCTACTTTGCGGCGTTTTGCATATGCATCTTCTTCAATAATCTTTTGTTTTCCAACATTGATTTCTGCAATCTGGATTTCCATCTGATCATTTTCATTCATCAGACTCGCAAACGCATTGTCACTGTCATTTTTCTGCTGACGAGCACGCTCTACGTTCATCTGCGCAGCAGTCTGTGCTACTACCTGTTCCTGAATAAGTGCTTTTACTGTTTCAAGTTCTTCTTCATTTAAAGCAAGTGCTGTAGCAATATCTTCTTTTCTCGCCTTCATATCATCTAATGATTTCAGAAGATCTTTTACATTCTTTTCAAGTTCTTCGATTTCTCGATTTCTAGCAAGTAAGTTAGATGAATTCTTAAATGCACCACCAGACATAGAACCACCTGGGCTTAAATATTCACCCTCTAAGGTAACCATATGTAAAGAATAATGGTGTTTTCTAGCAATTGCGATAGCATGTTCTACTGTATCAACCACTAATACACGGCCTAAAAGGTACGCTGCAACCTCTTTATATCTATCTTCACATTCTACCAATTCATTTGCTACACCAATGACACCATTTTCGTGCATAGCAGCTTCATTCTTTGGATTACCTTTTGCACTTACACTAGTAAGTGGTAAAAATGTTGCACGGCCAAGACGATTTGCTTTTAAGAATTCAATCATATTCTTTGCAGTCATTTCGTCTTCCGTCACGATATTCTGGATATTTCCACCAAGCGCTGTTTCGATAGCAATTTCGTATTTCTTATCTACCTGAATCAAGTCAGAAACTACACCTAAAAGCCCTGGATTGGTACTCTTTTGTTCCATAACTTTACGAATACTATTTCCATAGCCATCGTAACGTTCTGCAATATTTCTTAAAGATTCCAGACGAGACTGCTGTTTGTGGTAGTTCATCTGAGTTTCTTCAATTTTCTGTGTATTTTCGCGGTCTTTCTTCTTCCAGTCTACAATCTTCTCTAAAAGTTCTGTTTCCTGCGCACGAGAAGAAGTAAGCTGACTGTTTACCTTTTCCAATTCTGCTTCGTAAGCATCTAACACAGAGGTCAAATCTGCTTCTTCTGTCTTACGGTCTAAGAGACGCTTGCTAAGCTCTGCTTTACGAATGTTAATCTGTTCCAACATCGTATCAAATCTCTGCTGACGTCCTTTGATAGAAGCATTGTTATTTAAGAGTTCAATTAACTCTGCCTGTCCATTTTCAATACCTGTGTTGCATTCTGCAATCTTAGCCTGAATTGCATCTAAGTTTGTCTGTGCAGCATTCATCTTTTCTTCAATTGCTGCATGCTGTGTATCCAATTCTGCCTTTTTCTCGTCATACGACTGTTTTGAAACAAGACGTTCCTGTTTGTCTTTTTCAATCGCAACCAGACGCCCCTGTAAATGCTCGTCTGTTAATTCTGCAGTATGAATCTGTTCGTTTAAAACCTGAATCTGGCTTTCTAATTTTTCTTTTGTTACAGAAGAATTACTTACATTTTCACGAATGGAATTGATTTTCTCATCCATGTCTTTCATTGCCTGTTCTAGGCTTTCGTATTCTTCTTTAATTTTTTCGTATGCCGCATTGGTTTCTTCCATTTCTTCTGTAGCAATGCGGTTCTTTTCATTTAATTCTTTTTCTTCACGCTCTATACGTTCCATTTCTAATAAGAACATATTCACGTCATATTCTTTTAATTCAGCCTTTTTATTTAAATAAATTTTGGCTTTTTCTGACTGTCTTTCTAATGGTCCAACCTGACGCTCTAATTCAGATAAGATATCATTCACACGCACTAAATTTTCACGTTCGTTTTCTAATTTTTTCTGTGCAGTCGCTTTACGTTTTTTGTATTTTACAATACCTGCAGCTTCATCAAAAAGCTCACGTCTTTCTTCTGGTTTACCACTTAAAATACGGTCAATCTGACCCTGTCCAATAATTGAATAACCTTCTTTACCGATACCTGTATCGTAAAAAAGCTCTGTTACTTCTTTTAAACGACATACATTACCATTGATTAAGTATTCGCTTTCACCAGAACGGTACAAACGTCTTGCAATTGTCACTTCTTCAAAGTCAATCGTAAGCTGATGGTCTGAGTTGTCCAAAGTAATTGCTACATAAGCATAGCTAAGTGGTTTACGGTTTTCTGTACCTGCAAAAATAACGTCCTGCATAGAGGAACCACGGAGCTGTTTTGTGCTCTGTTCACCTAATACCCAGCGTACTGCATCTGCAACGTTACTCTTACCACTACCATTTGGGCCTACTACACCTGTAATACCATTATGAAAATCAAATACGGTTTTGTTGGCAAAGGACTTAAATCCATGTACCTCTAAACTTTTTAAATACATACTTTACTCTCCTAATGTTGGCTTTAAAATAAGAAGCGCCTGATATGCGGCTTCCTGTTCTGCAGCCTTTTTTGTATGTCCAGTACCAGTGCTGATTTCTTTATTACCAATCAACACCCCTACTGTAAAACTCTTGTCATGGTCTGGACCTGTTTCTTCTAATAAAACATATGTCAACTGTTCATGCTCACCCTGCACCACTTCCTGCAGGATAGTCTTGCTATCATAAAAGAGATGCTTGTTCTCAATATCTGTCATGATATATTTCAAAACAAACTCTTTTGCATTAGCAAAACCACCATCCAAATAGATAGCTCCAATTACGGCTTCCATTGCATCTGATAAAATAGACTTACGCGTTCTACCACCTGTCTGGTCCTCACCTTTTCCTAAAAGAAGATAATCCCCTAAACAGATTTCTTCTGTGCATTGTGCAAGTGTAGGTTCACATACAATACTTGCACGAAGCTTGGTAAGCTGACCTTCTGTTAGTTTTGGATAATGTGCAAATAAAAACTCACTCGAAGTAAGCTCTAACACAGCATCTCCCAAAAACTCTAACCTTTCGTTATCCGAAAGTTTCTTTAAGTGTTTCTCATTTGCATAGGAACTATGAGTAAGTGCCTGTCTAAGCAATTGTTCATCCTTAAACTGATATCCAATTTTCTCTTGAAATTTCTTGAAATTAGACATTTTAATTTTCTCCTTCTGTGCGCACGAAAATAGTAATCCCACAACGCAAAATAAGACTGTCGCTTTTCGGCGACAGTCTATTTAAGACTACTTATTAGCCATTAATAGCGTTTTTAATCTGATCTACAGCATCACCAACTGTAACGATTTTTTCAGCTTCTTCGTTTGGAATTTCAATATCAAATTCTTCTTCAAGTCCCATGATAATCTGGAACACATCTAACGAG
>JAFQWG010000009.1 GCA_017407605.1 Agathobacter sp.
CTTTTCCATCTATTACAACTTCTGCACTTGTTTTCGCAGACATACTGTATCCTCCGTTCTTTTGCATAGTAACATTATACCTTTGTATGAAAAATTAGGCAACCTTTATTTGGATAATCCAAAATGCTCGTATGCCAAATCCGTCACAACACGTCCCTTTGGAGTACGATGGATGAAGTTGTTCTTTACCAAATATGGTTCATATACATCCTCAATTGTACCGGAATCTTCCCCAATGGAAGCTGCTAAAGTTTCAAGACCTACTGGCCCACCTGCAAACTTCTCAATAATAGTAAGTAAAATATTTCTATCATTTTGATCCAGACCAAACTTATCTACTTCAAGTAAATCCAAAGCAAATGATGCAACTTCATATGTGATATTACCATCGTATTTTACTTCTGCAAAATCTCTTACTCGTTTTAAAAGGCGGTTTGCAAGACGTGGTGTACCACGGCTTCTTCTAGCAAGCTCAAATGCTCCTTTTTCATCGATTTTTACACCAAGTTTCTTTGCAGACTGTACAATAATCGTCTTAAGTTCATCTACAGTGTAATATTCCATATGGCTGATTACACCAAAACGATCACGAAGTGGTAATGAAAGCATACCTGCTCTGGTAGTCGCACCAACCAATGTAAATTTTGGAAGATTAATACGAATGGAACGAGCAGATTCCCCTTTTCCAATCATTACATCAATAGCATAGTCTTCCATTGCAGAATACAACACTTCTTCTACCTGACGATTCAAACGATGAATTTCGTCAATAAACAAAATATCACCTTCTGACAAACCATTTAAAATGGCTGCCATCTCACCTGGTTTTGCAATCGCAGGTCCTGAAGTAATCTTAAGGTGTGTTCCCATTTCATTTGCAATGATACCTGCAAGTGTAGTTTTACCAAGACCCGGAGGTCCAAAGAACAATACATGGTCTAACGCTTCCCCACGACCTCTTGCAGCTTCGATATATACATGCAAGTTATCTTTTATTTTCTCTTGTCCAATATAGTCCGCTAAGGTCTGTGGTCTTAAGCTTGATTCAATTTTAATATCTTCTTCCTGCATTTTTGTGGAAATCACACGTCTTTCCATAGCCAAAATCTCCTATTACTAACGGACACTCCCGCAAAATGAGATGTCCTATTATTCCCAACAATGAATACTATAAAAATGACATATGCTTTAATGCCAATTTCAACACAGCTTCTACATCCATATCTTCTGTAATTTCTACTTTTGATACTGCCTTTAAGCTTTCGGATGAAGAGTATCCGAGCGCTGTAAGTGCGAGTACCGCATCATTTTTCACCTGATTATTTGAAGATGCCACCATAACTTTTTCATGGTCTAATTTCTTTTCAAATGCATCTTCTAAAGACATCTTATCTTTTAATTCCAAGATGACTCTCTGCGCAGTTTTTGCCCCAATTCCTGGTGCTTTTGCGATTGCTTTGGAATCCCCTGCCAAGATTGCAAAACGAAGATCATCTGCAGATAATGCAGATAAAATACCAAGTGCACCTTTTGGACCGATCCCACTAACCGAAATCAACTGTTTAAACAAATCCAAATCATCTTTTGTTAAGAAACCATAGAGCATCATGGCATCTTCACGCACGTACAGATAGGTATGAATCTTACATTCCTCACCAATGCCTGGAAGATATTCCATACAGTTGGTTGGAATATAAATGTTATATCCTACACCATATACATCGATAACGATATGATCGATTTCTACTTCTGCTAATGGCCCTCTAATATATGAGTACATAAGTACCTCCCAATAATAATACTATCTTACACGAAGTAAATGTCCCACACGTAAAAACACTTCTTGTGCAACAATTCCGATTAATGTTCCAGTTATAAATCCTGCAACCATAAGCACTGGAACATAATATAATACATAATAGTTGGATACTAAAAAGGTAGCTATAATAATCTGCCCGATGTTATGTGCAATCCCACCTGCAATACTAATAGAAAGCGGACATAATAAATCTGTCTTTTTCAGCAAATACATAACCGTAAGACTTAACATTCCACCTGCAAAAGAATATGCAATTGCCATTACATTTCCAAACATAAATCCAGAAATCAGCACTCTTGCAATCGAAAGAATATATGCTTCTTTTGTACCCAGACTATATAATGCAAATACGATTACAATATTAGCAAGCCCAAGTTTTATGCCCGGTATTCCAATAGAAAATGGAATTAACACTTCAACATAACTACAAATGAGGGCAAGTGCCAGCATTACACCTAAATAAGCTGTCTTTTTCTTCATTTTCTCTTCCTTTTTTTGTCAATTCATCCCAATAAATTGGATGATTTTCTATCTTACAATGCCATCTAAGTCACTTTCCATATCACTGGTTACAGTAATTACTACCTTATTAGGTAAACAGATAATCGATTCTTTATCAAAAGAAATCTCATTCTGATCTACACATAACTGGTCTGGACAGCTTGCTTCTTTCATAAAAGCTTCACCATCTTTGATTTCAATGATATTGATATGCCCTTCCTGTTCTATGGTAATTATCTGCTCCTCCAATAAAGAGTACGTACCATACTCAGCACCATCTATTGTAATAGAGATATTACTTCCTTCTACGGCGCCACCTTTATAGACTGCCACACAGACTCCCACACAGAAAAGAATCAGAAAGCTGATAAAAATAACATCATTTTTTCCAAAACGTTTCTTCATCTATTTTGCCTTTCTCTACTCTATCTTTCCAAGATAATAAAAACCTTTACATTCTTCTAATTTCACCTGATAGATATTTCCAATCATATCTTTTGTACCTGGAAAATGTACGACAGAATTGTTATCTAATCTACCAGTTACAAGACTCGCATCATGTTCATTCATTTCTTCTACTAATACAGGAAGCGTCTTTCCTTCTAATGCAAGTGCTTTTTTATTGGAAATTTCCTGTACTTCACGAAGCAAGCGGTCAAAATGACATTTTACTTCCTTCTCTGGCACCTGATTTTCCATTGCTGCAGCAGGTGTTCCTGTACGTTTGGAATAAATAAAGGTAAACGCACTATCATATTCTACCTGCTTTACCACATCCAAAGTTTCAAGGAAGTCTTCTTCTGTCTCACCAGGGAAACCTACAATAATATCAGTAGTAAGTGCAATATCAGGAATCTCTTCACGAAGTTTCTTCACAATATTTAAATACTGTTCTTTGTCGTAATGACGGTTCATAATATCAAGGATACGCGAACTACCAGACTGGAGTGGTAAATGCATATGTTTGCATACCTTTTCACAGTCTCTCATTGCGTAAATGAGTTCGTCTGACAAATCCTTTGGATGAGAAGTCATAAAACGAATACGTTTTAATCCCTCAATCTTATTAATTTCACGTAACAGTTCTGCAAAACTCATTGGATTTTCCAAGTTTTTGCCGTAAGAGTTTACATTCTGCCCCAAAAGCATTACTTCACATACACCATCTGCTACCAAATTCTCGATTTCACGAATGATATCCTGTGGTGCACGACTTCTCTCACGTCCTCTTACATATGGAACAATACAATAACTACAGAAATTATTGCAGCCAAACATAATATTTACGCCTGACTTAAAGCTAAACTTTCTTTTAATTGGTAAGTCTTCTACAATTTTATCCGTATCTTCCCAGATGTCAATAATCTGTGAGTCAGATTCTAATGTATTATAAAGAAGTTCTGCAAATTTATAAATGTTATGTGTTCCAAAAACAAGATTTACATATTTGTACTTCTTACGGATAGTTTCTACAACAGTTGGTTCCTGCATCATACAGCCACATAATGCAATCATCATATGTGGATTTTTCTTCTTGTAATTAGAAAGATATCCTAGGCGTCCATATACCTTATTGTTCGCATTTTCACGCACTGTACAAGTATTATAAACAACAAAATCTGCATGTTCATCTTCTGTTTCTACATATCCAACCTGTTCTAAAATACCTACAAGTTTTTCAGAATCTCTTGCATTCATCTGGCAACCAAAAGTCTGTACACAGAACGTAAGCTTTCTACCCATTTTCTGCTCTTTTGTAGCTACAAATGCCTTTGCTTTTTCTATAAATTCATACTGACGTGCAGTTTCCTCTTTACTAGTAAGTGTTGTGTTTTCTAAATCTCTCATATAACCTCTTAATCTATCTATTTTTACTCAATTAACCACGCACTTGTCCATCACCATATATTACATATTTATAGCTGGTAAGTGCTTCTAAGCCCATAGGACCTCTTGCATGAAGTTTTTGTGTGCTAATACCAATCTCTGCACCAAAACCAAACTCATTTCCATCCGAAAAACGAGTCGATGCATTCCAGTATACACAAGCAGCGTCCACTTCATTTAA
>JAFQWG010000081.1 GCA_017407605.1 Agathobacter sp.
GACATTGGTATCGATTTAGGTACTGCTAGTATTTTAGTTTATATCAAGGGAAAAGGTGTAGTTTTAAAAGAGCCTTCCGTTGTAGCATTTGATAGAGATACAAACAAGATTAAAGCAATCGGTGAAGAAGCAAGACTTATGCTTGGTCGTACACCTGGAAACATTGTGGCGGTTCGTCCACTTCGTCAGGGTGTTATTTCTGACTACACCGTAACAGAAAAAATGATTAAATACTTCATTCAGAAAGCACTCGGCAAGAGATCTTTCCGTAAGCCACGTATCAGCGTATGTGTACCTAGTGGTGTTACAGAAGTAGAAAAGAAAGCGGTAGAAGATGCTACTTACCAGGCAGGAGCTCGTGAAGTAGAAATTATCGAAGAACCAATCGCAGCTGCAATTGGTGCAGGTATCGATATTTCAAAACCATGTGGAAATATGATTGTAGATATCGGTGGTGGTACAACTGATATCGCTGTTATCTCTCTTGGCGGTTCTGTAGTAAGCACATCTATCAAAATCGCTGGTGATGATTTTGATGAAGCATTGGTTCGTTATATGCGTAAAAAACACAACCTCTTGATCGGTGAAAGAACAGCTGAAGATATCAAGATTAAAATCGGTACATGTTATCCAATGGCTCAGCCAGAGACTATGGATGTTAGAGGTCGTAACTTAGTAACAGGTCTTCCAAGAACGATTACCGTAAGTTCAGAAGAGACAGAAGAAGCACTTCGTGAACCAACTCTTCAGATTGTAGAAGCAGTTCATTCTGTATTAGAAAAAACTCCACCTGAACTTGCAGCAGACGTTGCAGACAGAGGTATCGTACTTACTGGTGGTGGTGCACTTCTTCGAGGTTTAGAAGAACTTATCGAAGATCGTACAGGTATCAACACTATGACGGCAGACCAGCCTATGACATGTGTTGCTGTAGGTACAGGTAAATATGTTGAATTCTTAGCAGGAAAACGCGACGAATAAAATTTGAAATTAATTGTAATAACAGGTTAATATTTTGGAATGTAATTCCGATATACTATGTGGGAGACTATGTAAATGGTCTTCCCACAATTTTTTTACTATCTGTTTGCACAGACAGATAAGAATTTATAGAAAGGGGCTATAATATGATTAAAGGTTTGTATACCGCCCACACAGGGATGGTAAACGAAATGAAAAGACTTGATGTTTTGACCAACAACCTTGCTAATGCAGATACTACTGCATACAAAAAAGAAGGCACAACATCTCGTACATTTGCTGATGAATTGGCAATCAAAATCAAAGATACCTCACATTATGGTCTCCCTCAAAAACTCGGTGAAATTTCTTTGGTAACACACTTGGGACAGGTGTATACGGATTATTCAACTGGAAGTTTCGAAGTAACCGATAATGAAACGGATTTCGCACTTGAAGGAGAAGGTTTCTTTGCGGTGTCATTCACAGATAAGAACGGAAATACTTCAGTAAAGCTTACACGTGATGGTAACTTTGTAGTGGATAATGAAGGTTATCTTAGAACCAAAGATGGTGATTTTGTTTTAAATGCGACTGGCGCATTAAATATGAATCCAGACCCAGCAAATTATGTTAGAGTTAATCCGATTCAGAAATTTGCAGTGGATGAAATGGGTTACATATATCAGAATGATCAGCTTGTAGGTACACTCGGTGTAGTAGATGTAGAAAACTATGATTACTTGGAAAAATACGGTGAGAATATGTATAACCTTGTAGAAGGTGGTACAATTGTTGCATCAGAAGCAAGAGTTCGTCAGGGAATGTTGGAAAGTTCCAATGTCAATGTTGTAGATGAAATGGTTAACATGATTGCGATCCAGAGAGCTTATGAAGCAGGACAAAAAGTAATTACTTCAGTAGATGAAACATTAGCAAAAACCGTTAATCTTGGTAAAGTACAGTAGTATTAAGGGGGTAAATGCATTATGATGAGAGCATTATATACTGCGGCTTCTGGAATGAAAGCTGGTCAGACAAATGTAGATACAATTGCAAATAACTTATCCAATGTTAATACAAATGGATATAAGACAACTCGTACAGAGTTTAAATCTCTTTTATATCAGACAATCCAGACTAGAACCACATCTGCAAATGGGGAAGAAAAACCAGTAGGTGCACAAGTTGGTCTTGGTACAAGAGTAGCTTCTACTACCACAATGTACACACAGGGTAGTATGAATGCGAGTGAAAGTGCAACTGACTTCGCATTAGATGGCGAAGGTTTCTTTGCAGTTCGTGGAGCAGATGGCGAAACTTATTATACTAGAAATGGTAATTTTACATGGGCAATTGATGCGGCTGGCAGAACAATGCTTACAGACGTAGAGGGTTGTCCGGTAATGGATAGAAATGGTAATGCAATCTATGTTCCAGACGGTGTAACCGCAGAACGTATGGTATTCCAGCAGGATGGTCGTATTGCTTACAAGAATGCGGAAGGTGAATTTGTAGATATGAATCAGCAGTTTGGTATTTATCAGTTCAATAACCCTTCTGGTTTGGAAAAATTATCATTTAGCAGACTTCAGGTAAGTGAAGCATCTGGTCAGCCAATGTTAGAAGGTACAAATGGTACGATTCCAAGTAAAGTATGTCAGTTCTACTTGGAAGGTTCCAACGTTCAGGTTGCAGATGAAATGGTAAATATGATTATTGCACAGAGAGCATATGAAATGAACTCAAAAGCAATTCAGACAGCTGACTCTATGCTTCAGACAGCAAATGAACTTAAGAGATAAGGTAGGAGGTAGTTAACATGAGCATGAACATGACTGGTATTACTTCAATGTTAAATCAGACTGCCTCTACCAACGCATCTACCAATGCCAATACAGCAAAAGCAGATTCTTTAAAGAATTCTGTTGCAGGACTTTCTTCTAATTCGACAGAAGAAGAATTAAAAGAAGTCTTAGAGGATTTTGAATCATATTTCCTTGAACAGATTATTAAGAAGATGAAAGATACATTTACAGATGATGATAAAGAGTCTTCTGTAGCATCGCAGTATACAGACACATTTATGGATTATGCGATTGAGGATGTAGCAGATATGCTGTTGGAAGAAGTTGGTGGAACGATGACACAGCAGCTCTTTGAACAGATGAAGCGTAATTATAATATTCCAACTGTGGAAGAGAAAAAGACCACTGAATAGTGGTCTTTTTTAATAGAGGTATGAATTTGGAAACAATTAGAGGTTATGTAGACCACATTATTTATCGAAATACCGAAAATGGTTATACAGTACTTGTTTTAATCTGTGAAGAGGAAGAACTCACTTGCGTGGGCCTCTTTTCTGATATTGTAGAAGGGGAAAATATCGAAGCACGTGGTGAGTATACCGATCATCCAACCTATGGCAGACAGTTTAAGGTACATTCCTTTGAGGAGAAGGCGCCGGAAGATGAGATTGCAATTGAGCGATATTTAGGTTCTGGTGCAATCAAAGGGATTGGTGTTGCTCTTGCGGCGCGTATTGTGCGACGTTTTAAGAAGGATACCTTTCGCATTATTGAGGAAGAACCGGAACGTCTTGCAGAAATCAAGGGTATCAGTGAACGTAAAGCCATGGAGATTGCAGATCAAGTCAATCAGAAAAAGGACTTGCGTCAGGCTATGATTTTCTTGCAGCAGTATGGCATTAATACCACGCTTGCAGTGAAAATATATAATACTTATGGACAGCAGATTTACAGTGTAATAAAAGAAAATCCATATAAGATGGCGGAAGACATAGATGGTGTCGGATTTAAAACAGCAGACGAAATAGCAACTCGTGTTGGGATTCGTACCGATTCGGATTTTCGAATTCGAAGTGGTATATTATATGTGCTTTTACAAGCAACAAGCGAAGGTCATACTTTCTTGCCAATGGAGGAATTGACTTTGCGCGCAAGCCAGCTCTTAGGAATAGAAGGAGAACATATTGAGAAGCATTATATGAATCTTGCGATTGAACGTAAGATTATGATGAGACAAAAAGATGGTATGACGGAGATATATGCGTCTAGTTTTTATCATATGGAAGCAAATACAGCATCTATGTTAAAACAGTTAGATGTCAGTTATGACGTATCAGATGCGGAGATTGAAAAGCGCATCAAACGCATCGAAAAGCAGACGATGATTGAGTTGGATGAGCAGCAGGTGTGTGCGGTAAAAGAAGCAGTAAAAAATGGTCTTTTGATTATCACCGGTGGACCAGGAACTGGTAAAACGACCACCATCAACACGATTATCCGTTATTTCGAAATGGAAGGATTAGATATCTTCTTGGGTGCGCCAACAGGACGTGCAGCTAAGAGAATGAGTGAGACGACTGGATTTGAAGCGCGCACGATTCATCGTATGCTTGAAGTGAATGGTGGTGTAGAGGGAACAGGCGGTTTTGAACGTAATGAAAGGAATCCGCTTGAAACAGATGTCATTATCATTGATGAGATGTCGATGGTAGATATTACACTTATGTATGCTTTGCTAAAAGCGGTATTGGCAGGCACACGCTTAATTTTGGTAGGGGACATAAATCAGCTTCCAAGTGTTGGACCAGGAGCTGTGCTTAAGGATATCATTGAGTCAGAACAGTTCCATACGGTAAAACTAAATAAGATTTTCCGTCAGGCAAGCACAAGTGACATTATTGTAAATGCGCATAAAATTAATAATGGCGAAGAGGTAATACTGGACAATAAGAGTATGGATTTCTTTTTCTTAAAACGCTATGAGGCGGATAAAATTATTCAGGTTACCTTGCAGTTGATTAAGCAGAAACTGCCCAAATTTGTGGATGCGAGTGAATATGATATTCAGGTGCTTACACCAACACGAAAAGGGCTGCTCGGAGTGGAAAGACTCAATAATATTTTGCAGATGTATCTCAATCCGGAAGAACCATCCAAACGAGAAAAAGAGTACGGCAGTACGATTTTTCGTGAAGGTGATAAGGTAATGCAGATTAAAAATAACTATCAGTTGGAGTGGGAGATTCGTAGCAAATATGGCCTTTGTATTGATAAAGGAACGGGTGTGTTTAATGGAGACACAGGGATTATTGAGGAGATTAATTTCTTTGCAGAAACCATGACGGTATCCTTTGATGAAGGCAAAATGGTGGAATATCCATTTAAACTATTAGAAGAGTTAGAGCTTGCATACGCGATTACGATTCACAAGTCACAAGGTTCAGAATATCCTGCCGTGGTAATTCCACTGTTTCAGGGGCCTAGGATGCTTATGAATCGAAATCTGCTTTATACAGCAGTAACACGTGCAAAAAAGTGTGTTACAATTGTAGGCGATGATGAAGTATTTTACACAATGGTGCAGAACAATTCGCAGTTAAAACGTTATAGCGGATTAAAAGACAGATTAGTAGAAGATGGAATATAAAAAAACGGGTACTTCCGAAAAGGAAGATACCCGTTTTTATTATTAATTTTTCTTTCTGAATTTTTCTGTTATTTCTTTAATGCGTTCATCAGCATGGAATTGTTTTAAAGTATCTTCGTCGATTTCCACACGGTTATCCATTGTTTTCATAAGGTCGACAATCTGGAAACGACAAGAAACTTGAGGATCGCTTAAGTCGTAAATCTGGTTATCCCTTAAACGTAAGATAACTGGTTCCATATATTTTTTTGGATTTTCTACAAGCACAATCGCTTTGTCGCCTGTAGATAAATCAACACTTGCACCAGCAGGAATGATATGGATGCATTGTGCCAATAAAGAAACGATAGTTTCATTGTATTCTGTGTGGTGTTCATGCAGATAATTCATAGCAATGATTTCAGATTCTGGTTTGTGTCCCATCATCATGCCAGTCATTAAGTCAAACTGGATTGCAACTTTTAATATTTCAGCTAACAGAAGTATGGTATCCGAAAAATCTGGTTGTGGTGCATTTGGTCTGGCGGATAAAAGGTGGCAGTTGATAATGGAAACTGCAGTTTTATAATATTTAAGAGACTCATTTGAGGCTTCTAAATAGATATATCCCTTTTCTAAAGCACTCTGTATTAAGGTCTGTTCTTCTTCGGTAAGTGATTCCTCTTTTGACATAACATTACGAGGAACAAAGCGGTAACCAAATCCATAAAGGAAAGCAGCTGTAATCAGTGCACGGTAATCTTCTTCCGAGACTTCAATATGCTGAGCAATCATTGCTGTTAAAACAGCGGTACTGATGGCGTGTTTGTACATAAAGTCATCTGCGCTTCGGAGGTTCTGGTTGAAGTTGACACGATGGTTAAGACTGCCATAGCGTGCACATACATCTTCAATTAAGTTTTCTAATTTTTTTAAAGGCTCACGTCTGTGTACATTTTCAAAAATATCACGCATCTTGAAGGTGTAGATGGTCTGTGCCTGTTCGAATTCCAAGTCCTCACGAGAAAGTGGAGGCGCAGGTTCGGCAGGTTCTAGGATATATACACCGATAAGACTGAAGTTACGTACACTGTTAATCGCAGGGATGGTTAGTTTCGAATTCCTTTCATAAAGTAATACGCCTGTTTTATTATAAATTGGTTTTGCCAGACGCATGCCTGGACGTAATTCTTCTGTTTTTACAAACTGCATAGGATTCCTCCTTTTTCATGGAGATTATATATAAAATATATCATAGAAGAGCATTTTTGTAAAAACTTTTACACATTGACAAAGTATGTGCACTAATGGATAATTTTCGTAAGAAAGATATATCGCTCAGGAGTAGTTTATGTATAAAATCTGCAAAACACCAAAATCAGAAGCTCGTCAAATAGAGTTTCAGGAAACCCTGCTTAAAATGTTGAAAAAACAGAAACTAAAAGATATTACAATTGTTTCGTTGTGTCAGGAAGTAGGGATTTCTAGAAAGACGTTTTATCAGTATTTTGATACCATAGAAGATGTGTTATATGTCATTTTAGATACAGAAATCCGAAATGGCTTTCTACGATTAGAATTAAATCCTGAAATTGGTGATTTTTTCTCTTTTTGGCAGGATAGAAAATGGTTGCTTGATATTTTGGCAAAGAATGGGATGAGCCAGATGTTGGTGGATAGAGCATATAGTACTGCTAATTTTGGAAAAGAAGAAGAAATGTATACGATTCGAAATATGAAGAATGCTGGCTGGATTTCTGCAATCATAACGGTACTGGTGTTATGGCATCATGGTGGCATGAGACAGACGCCAGAAGAGATGCAAGAACTGGTTTACACTATGTTTCATGTCAACAAGGACATTTTAACCAAAAATAGAGAAAAATAATTTTATAAAAAGGTTACACTTGTTACCTTTTGTCCACTCGTAATAGAGTGGATTTTTTGTTATAATTATAATTACAAAAACAAAGTGGGGTTCTTTCGGGAACCTACTTGTAATAGATTATAGAAAATAGGGGGACAAACCAATGGGAAAATTCGTAACACTTTCAACTGAGTTAAATGAACTTCGTCAGGTAGATCCACGTCTTGTATCATACAATGTGGAAATGACAGAAGTAACAGGTGGTACTTTCTGGAAAGCTTATACAGAAGCACAGGTAGATGGTACAGAAGAATTTCCAGTAATTCAGGACTGGTCAAATATGGGAAACTTACAGCAGTGGTATGATCCAATCGATACAACAAATCCTAGACTTATCAAACTTGCAAAAGAACTTGGTACAGCTTGGGTACGTGTATCTGGTACATGGGCAAACAA
>JAFQWG010000010.1 GCA_017407605.1 Agathobacter sp.
CGGATTGCTTCACCACTTGCATATACTGTATCACCCATAAGTTTCTTCCAAAGAAGCACTGCAAAGTAGCTTGGACGTGGAACAAATGTACCATGTTTGAGCCAACCATAGTCAGAAGAAGCTAAGGTATTGTGGAAAATAACCCCTTTGGTAACAGTAGCAAAATCGCCGATTTCATTTAATGTACGTGGGACTTCTAAGTAAGTAGATGCCCATGTATGTCCACCAGCACCTGCATCACCTGATTCTGTTACCCACATTTCGCCACCTGGACAATATTTGTCACGATATAAGCTAAAACAACGTGCACAGTGTCCAGCCATACCTAAGTATTCTTCGCTCATTGCTCCTTCTGCTGGAGTATATGCAGATGGCATCATAGCCGCCATACGTTCTGATACACCATTGTAATAGTGGTAACTGAATACATCTAATTTTTCTGTACATCCATCCATCAAATCTGCTGTAGTACAATATGGTAATGCTTCTGCAATACCTGCTGCACCACCATCAGCATTTGCGTTATATGGATTACCATCTGGGTCTACCTGCATAGCCATAGGGTCTGTATCACTAGGACCTACGATTAAACATTCTGGATAATTGTCTCGTACCCATCTGTGGAAAACATCTTGATCACGACGGAAATCAGCTGCTGTATAATCCTTAGGGAAACCTGTATTTGCAAGCATGTTAGGTTCGTTTACAAATTCTACTGCTTCTATAGGAACACCATATTCTTTACTTAAGCCAAAGATCAATTCCGCCTGACTTGGATTCCATGGCTCGTCATGTGTATGTAAACCATCACAGTTTGCCACTGAAATTTTAAGTTTTCCGTTTACTGCTTTTACAAAATCAAGTAAATTAAGCCACTGATCTTTTTTCAACACATTCTGATAACCTTCTGGCGCTGTACCAGCTGGATATTCATCTGCAAAATCATAATATGTCTTAGTAGCCCATGTACCAGATACACGTACCCAACAACGACCTAATTCTTTTGCTAGTTTTCTAAGACGAGGATTTGTTGTGTCAATTGGGTCATACCACTGATGCATAGCAGCAAGTGGATTTCCACCTTTGCTAAAATCTGGTGGTGGAACTTGTTCTGTTCCATCAACCTGAGCATCTGTATATGCCTTCCAGAATGTACCACCTGTAACTTCTGTCATTTCCACATTGTAAGATACGAGATACTCATTTACTTCACGTAATTTTTCGAGCCCTTCTCCTCTTAATTTTACCATTTCTCCCATAGTAATTATTTCTCCTTCATTCCTAATTTTGTAATCTGTCAATTGATTACATATATAACTTTATTATACAAATTTTACTTCTTCTTCGCAAGCAATCATCTTGGGAAAATGTTGGACAAAAAACGTGAACACTTATCTAAGTCATCTTAGTAAGCATTCACGTTTATTAAACATTAGCCTATCGACAATAAGTACACAAAATATGCTACATAACCAAGCAACATCACAATTCCCCATGGACGGTTAAGCTCACGTTTACGAATTGTTGCAACCCAGAGAAGCACACCCGCTGCTACTGCAATAATACCATCAATAAGGAATGATGCCTGGTAAGGAATTGGAATAATAAGCGCACTTGTTCCCAATACGAAGAGAATATTGAAAATGTTCGAACCTACAATATTACCAATTGCAATATCTGCATTTCCTTTTTTAGCAGCTGTAACAGATGCTACTAATTCAGGAAGAGATGTTCCTAATGCTACGATTGTAAGACCGATAAACTTTTCAGAAATACCTATTGCTGTTGCGATTGCTGTTGCTGCATCTACAGAGATATTAGCCCCCCATACGACTACCACACCACCAACAAGCACGAAAAGAATAAGTTTCCAAACTGGTCTATCTTCTGTTGTTTCTTCTTCTGTCCCTTTTTTTGCTAAAAAGTATAGATAAATGAGGTAAGCAATAAAACAAATCCAGAAGATAACACCTTCAATAAAGGAAATTTCATTTCCAGACATACCCAATACAATAAGCAATACTGTAATCGCCATCATAAATGGCATTTCAATCATAAGTGTTGATTTCTGTACTGCTACTGTTGTAATAAAACCTGTCACACCAAGGATAATTAAAATATTTAAAATATTGCTACCTACTACGTTACCTACAGCAATGTCTGCTGCACCGCTCATAGCACCAGTAATAGAAACCGCTGCTTCTGGAGCAGATGTTCCCATTGCTACGATAGTAAGCCCTACTACCAACTGTGGAATACCGAATTTTGTTGCAATACCAGCCGCACCATCTACGAAATAGTCAGCTCCCTTTACAAGCATTGTGAAACCAATTACTAATAAACCAATTTGAATCAATAATTCCATTCTTATTTTCCTCCTCTAAACCTAATCAAACATTGAAATTCCATATTTTACTTTACGTTGAACTTTCATTGCAATGGTTGCAATTGCTTCGTATATTAAATACAAAGTAGGCAAACCACCAAAAATAAGTCCAAATAAAACCACTAAAATTTCTCCCATTTTAAACTACTCCTTTGCTTAAAGATGAACGTTCAAGAACTATTTTTAGCATATTATATGCACAGACTCAACCAAGAGACGGTTAAGAACATTCTTTAGAAATGGCAAAGAGAATCTCTTAAGAATGCATAAAAAAACGCATCTGTCATGAAGACAGATGCGTCAATATTATCCATATCCTATGTAATAATTATGAAATTAAATATACAAAGTATGCTGCATATCCTAAAAGCATTAAAATCGCCCAAGGACGTGTAAGCATTTTCTTTCTAACTGTAGCAACCCAAAGCAATACCCCTGATGCAAGTGCAACAATCGCATCTACAAGGAAGGTTGCTTCAAAAATAATTGGAATAATAAGTGAACTTGTTCCAATTACAAATAAGATATTAAAAATATTAGATCCTACAATATTACCGATTGCGATGTCACAATTTCCTTTTCTAGCTGCTGTAACAGATGTTACAAGTTCTGGAAGAGATGTTCCTAATGCTACTATTGTGAGACCGATAAAACGTTCTGACAAACCAAGAGCTGATGCAATTGTTGTAGCAGCTTCTACTGTGATATCAGCACCCCATACTACAATTGCTGCACCAACAACACCTAATAGGATTAGCTTCCAAACTGGTCTTTCTTCTGGCTCTTCCTCTTCTTGATTTCCTTTCTTTGCAAGTACAAAAAGATATGCAAGATAAACAATGAATAACGCCCAAAGAATGATGCCATCTACAAAACCAACATTACCATCATTTAAGCCTACAATCGCAAAAACAACAGTAATTCCAAGCATAAAAGGCATCTCAACCATAAGTGTTGATTTCTGAATTGCAACGTTTGTAATAAAACCTGTAAGACCAAGGATAATAAGAACATTTAAAATGTTACTTCCTAATACATTACCAACTGCAATATCAGCAGCTCCATTCATAGCACCTGTAATAGATACGGCTGCTTCTGGAGCAGATGTACCCATAGCCACAATAGTAAGACCTACTACCAGCTGTGGAATACCAAACTTAACAGCAATCCCTGCTGCACCTTCCACAAACCAGTCAGCACCTTTTACTAACATAGTAAAGCCAACTACTAAAAAAACAACTTGAATAAGTAACTCCATAACTATTCTCCTTTACATTTTGATATTCAGTTAAGATGTCGCAAATGAATTTGCCACTTCTTAATCATTATACATCATGCACAGTAAAGAATC
The DNA here is from genome assembly GCA_017407605.1 of Agathobacter sp. Classification (GTDB taxonomy): domain Bacteria; phylum Bacillota; class Clostridia; order Lachnospirales; family Lachnospiraceae; genus Roseburia. Next base: position 3,738 of record JAFQWG010000010.1, read on the forward strand.
AGTTAAGGTTCTTAAGAGTCCTCTCCAATACGATAGCCTACACCTAATTCATTGATGATATATTTGTTATCTCCTGGAATAGAACCAATCTTTTTACGAATATTCGCCATATTTACCTGTAGTTTTTTAATACCACCATCATCGGTTGGGCCCCAGATTTTTCGAATAATCGAAGCATATGTAAGCACTTTTCCTTGATTTAGAGAAAGCACTTCTAAAATATTATACTCTGTTCTAGTAAGTTTAATCTCCTTACCTTCTATCGCTACAACACGACGCGCATAGTCGATTTCCATATCGTGCAAATGGAATTTTCCATCTAATCCACCTTCGCCTTCTGAAATACGACGATCTCTAAGTGCTGCACGTACTCTTGCCATTAACTCTGCATTACCAAATGGTTTTGTAATATAATCATTAGCACCCAAATCCAATGCTAACACCTTATCATTTTCGTCACTACGTGCGGACAAAACCAAAATAGGTGTGGTATCCGACTGACGTATTGTTTTAATAAACTCCAATCCATCTCTATCTGGTAATCCAAGGTCTAATATTACCAAATCTGGCACATAGGACAACATCATCGTAATTCCATCCCTACAGGTTCCCTCTACTACAACCTGATAACCATTCGTTGTCAAAATCGTTTCTAACAAATTACAAATATTACTTTCATCTTCTATTACTAATATTTTATATTTATTATTGCTCATTTTCAGCCTCCAACTCTAATGAAAAACCAAAAAGTGCGCCACCCTCTGGTCTGTTTTTCGCATAGATAGTCCCACCATGCGCTTTTATAATCGTAGAACAAACGGACAAACCAATCCCCATGTTGTTGCGACTTCCATCTGTTGGTATATTCTCATCCCTTTCCAAATATCCTGTAAAAAGATGATATAATCTGTCTTCTGGAATTCCACATCCATCGTCTGTCACTTCAAAAACAACAGAATTATTTTCCCTTCGTACTGTCAAATCAATTTCTGTTAAGCCCTTTGCATGCACAACTGCATTTTCCATAATATTCATAAGCACCTGCTGGATTAAAATAGGGTCCATCGGTATACTCATAAATTCTTCTGGCATATTTACATTCACCTTTTGCTTTGGATAATGCTTGCTAAATTTCACTATCACAGAATCAATCAGTTCATCTAAAACCACTGTATCCTTGGCAAGTTTTGTTACACTATTATCTATTCTTGTAACGGATAACAAATTTTCCACCATGCGAATCAACCACTGCGAATCCTCATTAATTTCTCCAAGTAAACGCAACTGCTTCTCTTTGCTAATTGAATCATAGTTATCAATAATAACAGATGTAGCACCATAAATAGAGGTAAGTGGTGTACGTAAATCATGAGACACCGCTCGTAGTAAATTGCCTCGCATACGCTCTCTTTCACTTTCTGCCTTAATCTTTTCCTGCTGTTTTATCTGTGTTGTAAGTGCACTCGTCATAATCGCAATTAAAAGCATTACAAGTGCAGCAAACATATTAACTGGTGTAATAAAATCCACTTCAAAGTATGGTGCCGTAAAGGTAAAGTTAACCAAAATAACACTTACCAAAGATGCCGCTACACCCCATACATAGCCTTCTGTCTGACGTGAAACAAAAAACACACCTAATACAAATATCGTTGGCACTAAAGTATCTGTATCAAATACAAACTGCATGTAATAGCTAAGGAAGTACGTAATCAGTAATATCGCCACAGAAAAAGAAAAATCCTTTATAATCTGTTTGTATTTTGTCATAAGCACTTCCTCCAAAACTTAAATTTCTGCTTCAATTTTCACCTTCGCTTGTGCAATATTGAGCACGTGGTCCCCAATTCGCTCAAAATCCGTCAGCATTTCCGAATAGAGTACACAGGCCTCCTCTGTACAACGACCTTGTCTCATACGGTTAAGATGATGTTCTCTATAATTTCTTGTCATATCGTCAATCTGTTGCTCCATTGCCGCAATCTCAGAGAGCCATCTAGTCATATCTTCATCTTTTTGGAGAACTCTGTCAATGGCTTTCTTTGTAATGTCACGCATTGCTGCAATCTCCTCTTTAGCATGCTCCGAGAAAACAATATTTTTCTTCTTAATTGTTTCAAGATACTCGCCAATATTCATTGCATGGTCACCGATTCGCTCAATATTTCCAGTAATTACAAAATACTGCTCAAAACTTGTAACATTTTCATTATTATTACTACTTACTAAAATTTTAGAAATATACTGTGAAATATCCTTATTTAATGTATCAATCATTAATTCAGCTTCTGTAGCCTCTTTTAAAAGAGAATTATCTGTATTTAATACAGCATCGAAGCATTTTTCCACATTCTGACTCGCCAAATCAAACATTTTTGCAATTTCCTGACGAAGTAAGTCCATACGAATCACATCTGCACCAAGCTGTGTACGATTACGTCCAAACTCCTTGTTTAATGAACCAAGAAGAGATTGCTTCTCCTGATCTTCTGGTGCATCTGGCAGAATTTTTGTGGCTGCTTTTGCAAGCAATGTACCAAAAGGTATAAGTAGTAGGGTAGTTGCAATATTAAAAGTAGTATGCATGTTTGCAATCTGAGCCGCTGGTCTTCCAGGGGCTGTCGCAGCCACAAAATCTGCAATAGGAAAAGATAAACAAATAATTGTAAATATCACTGTACCAATTATATTAAACATCAAATGAATAATTGTAGTTCGTTTTGCACTTCTATTTGTACCAATCGATGCAAGTACAGCCGTAATACATGTACCAATATTCATACCAAAAAGTACAAATACCGCACTTGAGAAAGGCAATACCCCCGTCGCTGCTAAAGTCTGCAAAATACCTACCGATGCAGATGAAGACTGAATCACCGCTGTAAACACTGCACCTGCAATAATACCAAATACTGGATTTGTAAACTGTGTCATCAGGTTAATGAATGCAGGTAATTCTCTAAGTGGTTCCATTGCTGCACCCATCATATCCATACCAATAAAAAGCATACCAAAACCGGCCATAATGCTACCCACATAGTGAAGTTTTGGATTTTTTAAGAAAACAATCATTGCTACACCAGCAAATGCGATGAGTGGTGCAAACAAACCGATATCAAGTGCAACCAACTGTCCTGTAATCGTCGTACCAATATTAGCACCCATGATAATCCAAACCGCCTGCTGCAAGGTCATCATGCCTGAATTTACGAAACCTACTACCATTACCGTGGTAGCCGATGACGATTGAATAACCGCAGTAATTAAAGCACCAACTACAACTCCAATCAAACGATTTGCAGTCAACTTTTCCAATATACGTTCCATGCGGTCACCTGCCGCATTTTCCAAGCCATCACTCATCATCTGCATGCCATATAAAAACAATGCCAAACCGCCTAATAATCCAAACAAATCTGTAATTGCCATAAATTCCTCCAGACTGCTAATTTATCTTTTATATCTTATGTATTCTCCCCTAACTTCAAATACACCCATGATAATTTTCTCCCACTGTTTTATGATTGTCAACGCAGCTGGCGGCTTCTTTACCGCATCTTTACCAACAAAAAGAACATTTGCAGTTACATTGTAACCACAAATGTTCTTTTTGAATTATATCTAATCTTCTAACAGTCGTAATCCTGCTGTATCACTTACGGGTAAAGAGAAACAAATTGCTTTTGCCTTTGAGTTCAAACCAGCTTTCTCCATAATTGCTTTCATAATTGCATTCTTTTCAGTTGACTTAGAAACAATATATACAATTTCTTTTTCTGCTGCAATCGTAACTCCCATAAATTGTTCTGTCTCAGCCACACCTGTTCCTTTTGCATGAATAACCGTTCCACCATAAGCTCCAGCTTCACGAGCAGCATCCATAATAACATCTGTATATCCTTGTTGTGATATTACAACAATAAGTTCATGATCTGTATTTTTCAAGGTTGATTCCTCCTGTTTCTGATAATCTGTTTTTTCCAAAAGAAACTCTAATGTTTTTCTTCCACCGACACTACTAAGCGGAATCGTAAATGCAATTCCACCACCAGGAGCGTCAATTTGCAACTTTCTCTGCAGTTGTTTCTTAATTGTCAACCATGTTTTTTCTTCCACTACAGACATTGCTACTGCTTTTTCCATTGAATCAAGGCCCAAATAATCCATAATTTCATTAGATGCCGTACCATATCCAAGTGTCACATACATAATATGCAAATCATTTTCACGATATAGTTTTAAATATTTCTCTATAATTTTTCTATCCACAATTGTGGTCATTAAATATACATTTCCCATATAAACCTCATTTCCTCGCGACTACAACTCGATAATTTCCATATCTTCGGCTGTAAATACAACCTCTGGAGTTGTAACCAAAGTTTCTTTTTGAAGTTTGTACTCTTTAATACGATAAATAAGTCCCATAGATTGAATCGTAATTAGTGGAGTCATTGCAACCATAGATACAATACCAAAGGCATCTGTAATGATATTTCCACCAAGTGCTTCACAAGCTCCCATTGCAAATGGAAGCAAGAAAGTTGCTGTCATAGGACCGGATGCAACCCCACCAGAATCAAATGCGATAGCCAGAAAATCTGCTGGCACAAATAATGTAAGTGCAAAAACAATTCCATAAAATATCAAAAGCAAATATGCAAGCGGAATGGAAAAAAGCATACGCAAAATAGACATTACTAAAAAGATTCCTACACCTACTGCTACTGCAAGTATCAATGTCATATTTGGAATAGATGGAACCTGCTGTGCCAACACCTGTAAATCCGGCTCTGAAATTGTAATTACCATCCCCATCACAAAACTGATAAGTACCATAATCAACACATTTTTTGAACGCGTCATAATAGAACCCACACGCTCCCCGATTGGTGTCATTGAACTCTCCACACCTACATTAAAAAGCAGCATTCCCAATATCAATAACACCGCCCCTATAAGAAATGTCACAAGGATACTAGGTGGTATTGGCGTAATGGTAAAACAAAGTGCCAATACAATTAATAAAATTGGGAATACTGCTTTTATCGTTTCAGAAAATTTCTCTTCAAATTTTGAATGATAAAAAAACAAACCACGTTCTCCTTTCTACATATATCGATAACATTATATCAGGAAAAACGGTTAAGATATAGTAAAGATTTCCCGAAAATACTGATACTTAATAACAAATAATCCAAATTAAAACAAAGCCGATTATGTTTCAGAAATAAATATCTGAAACACAATCGGCTTATTTTTACTCTGCTTATAGCTTACGTTCCTATTCTTCAAATACATCTTCTACAATGAATTCATCATCTTCAAAGAAATCATCTTCAAATTCGTCTTCAAATTCATCTTCAAAATCTTCTAAATAATCTGGAGCAAAGAAGCGATATGCAGCATATACAGCTGCTGCAATTAAAACGATAACCCCAATAACCGCTAAAACTACAACCCATTTATTTGTTTTCTTTTCTTCTTTAATAAGATTTTTTAATCTGCATTCTTCGATAAAGTTTTTCATTCTATCTCCACTCCTTTAGCACGAATTTATTTATTATATTATAGCATAAGATTTCCCATTTTTCTAATAAAAAATGCATATTTTAGACATTTGTTAGATTTTCTTTAGTTTGGCAAACGATGCAAACATCTTCTTAGTACCCGCTTTGTCAAAATCTACTGTTACTTCATAATCTCTGCCACCTGCAACAAGCGCCATAACCTCACCATCACCAAACTTGATATGGCGCACACGATCACCTACTTCATATCCTAATGAGGCGTTTGAAGTATTCGCAGAATCAAAAGAACGTTGATTTGCAACTGGAGTATAAGTAGGTGTTTTAGATTTTGATGCATCAAAAGTACTTCCTCCATAACGCTGGTCATATTCTGATGCTCCGCCTTGTCCGTAGCTACTATACGATGTCGCAGACGCACGAAATGCTTTTCTTGCTCTCTGATATGCATTGTCCTCCACAGGCACATCCAATGTCTTAGGTTCGTAAATTTGACCACCTAACAAATGAGGAGGAATTTCTTTTACGAAACGGGAAACTCTGTTAAACTGTGTCTCTCCACGAATCATACGACTACGTGCCGCAGTAATGGTAAGACGCTCCTTTGCTCGTGTAATTCCTACATATGCAAGGCGACGCTCTTCCTCTAATTCGTTGGTCGCATTATCGCTGGTAATGGACATATAACTTGGAAATAAACCATCCTCCATACCCGCAAGATATACATTAGGAAATTCCAATCCTTTTGCACTATGTAAGGTCATTAACACCACATAATCACTGTTTTCATCCAAACTGTCAATATCTGCAACAAGAGCTACTTCTTCTAAAAATCCACTTAAAGTAGGATGCTCCTCGCCCTCCTCATATGAAGAAATCTTGGAAATAAGTTCATCAATATTTTCAATACGTGCCTGAGCCTCATCTGTACCTTCTGCTTCAAGCTCATCGACATAGCCCGTTGTTTCTATAATATCCAAGATAAGCTGTGTCAATGTATACCCATTATCTAATTTTGCACGCATAGACTGAATAAAAAGCACAAATGGACGAATTTTTTCGGCTGCTTTTCCCATGCCTGGAATATCGCTGGCCATACGAAGCGCAGTGTAGAAATCCAAGTCATTTTCAAAAGCATAATTTGTCACTTTATTAATAGAAGTTGCACCAATTCCACGCTTTGGCACATTGATAATACGCTTCACTGCCAAATCGTCACGACCATTATCAATCGTCTTTAAATATGCTAAGATGTCTTTTACTTCTTTTCTAGAATAGAAGTTAACACCGCCTACAATCTTATATGGAATATTGGACACGATAAATCTTTCTTCAAAAAGACGTGACTGTGCATTTGTACGATACAAAATCGCAGAATCCTTATAAGCGTATTCTCCTTTTCGCACCTTAGAAGCAATATCTCTTGCTACAAAGTCCGCTTCCTCATACCCTGTCTCTAACTGTTCAAAATGAATCTTTTCTCCGGCACCGTTATCCGTCCAAAGAGCCTTATCTTTTCTACCCACGTTATTTGCAATAACATTATTTGCCGCATCCAAAATATTCTGTGTTGAACGATAATTCTGCTCTAATTTAATTACAGTTGCATCTGGAAAATGCTTTTCAAAATTCAAAATATTGTAAATATTTGCTCCTCGGAACTTGTAAATCGACTGGTCATCATCACCTACTACACATAAATTCTTATACTTAGAAGCCAATAAACGAATCAACTCAAACTGTGCGGTATTGGTATCTTGATACTCGTCCACCATAATATAACGAAAACGCTCCTGATAACTAGCAAGAACTTCCTTATCCAATTTAAAAAGCTCTACTGTTTTAAAAAGCAAATCGTCAAAATCCAAAGCATTATTCTGTCGTAATACTTTCTGATACTCTTTATACACTTCCGCCTGACGACGCTTGTTATAATCTCCTGCTGCCCTAGTCTCAAATTCAATTGGATCAATAAGCTCATCCTTTGCAGAAGAAATTACACTAAGAAACATCTTTTCTTTGTAAATCTTGGTATCAATCTCCAGACGCTTGCAAATATCTTTCATAAGAGTCTTCTGGTCGTCCGCATCATAAATCGTAAAATTGGTATCATACCCCAAACGATCAATATATCGACGTAAAATACGTACACAAGTCGAATGGAAAGTTGCTACCCAGATACTCTCTGAGCCATAACCTACCATATCATCAATACGCTCTCTCATCTCGCCTGCTGCTTTATTGGTAAAGGTAATCGCCATAATGTTATATGGGTTTACGCCCTTTTCTTCGATCAAATATGCTGTTCTATGTGTAAGCACACGGGTCTTACCAGAACCAGCCCCTGCTAAAATAAGCACCGGTCCCTCTGTGGTAAATACCCCTTGCTTCTGTTGTTCATTTAATGTATCGTATATGCTCATATCAAAATCCTTTCGCATGTTTTTTCGTACATATGTTTGTTTTTGATTATATCATAGTCTCCCATATATATCTAGATAAAAAACTTGGTTTCTCAAAATTCTATAAAAATTACATCTTGTGATTTAACATAATTCTTTCGGCAAATAATTTTCTTGTCATATAGTTTTAAATACTATATAATGTTTTTTAACAACCAAAAATTTTGACAACAAAACCACATGAGGTGATTTTATATGAACAAAAACGTTGACCAAGAAATGAGAAAAGTAATTATAGACTTACTTGAAAAATTAAACACCATTGAATATATCAATCCAGAATCGATTCCTAATATTGAACTCTACATGGATCAGGTAACAAGTTTTATTGATGGACAGTTAGAGGGTTCTAAACGTAATGAAGAGGATAAGTTGTTAACAAAAACCATGATTAACAATTACACAAAAAATGATCTTCTTCCACCACCTGTAAAGAAAAAATACTCTAAAGAACACTTACTGTGTTTGATTTTTATTTACTATCTAAAAAACATTTTAAGCATTAGCGATATTCATTCTATTTTAAAACCAATTACAGATAAATACTTTGGAAATAAAGATGGACACGATATGGAAGATATCTATGCAGAAATTTTCCGTATAGAAAAAGAAGAATCTACAAAAGTTTTAAAGGAATTTAGCAAAAAATATGCCATTTCAAAGGAAACTTTTGCAGATTTTCCAAAAGAAGACCAGGAAATGCTTCATGCATTCAGTTACATCTGCTTATTAAGTTTTGATGTATATATGAAAAAACAATTGATTGAAAAAATCGTAGACGATGTATTTACAGATCGCAAATAATTTGATGAAACAAAACCCCCTGCGCAGTACCGCAGGGGCATTATTTATTCTGACTAATTTTCTTCTTCCTCCCAGTGCATACGTTCAAACACCATGTCATATGCATCATTACCATAGTTTAAGGAACGATTTACTCGACTAATTGTAGCCGTTGAAGCACCTGTCTTTTCCGCAATATCCAAATAGGTTCTCTTCTCACGCAACATTTTAGCAAC
>JAFQWG010000082.1 GCA_017407605.1 Agathobacter sp.
AAATAACGGAGAGGGTGGGATTCGAACCCACGTGCCCTTGCGGACAAACGGTTTTCAAGACCGCCTCGTTATGACCACTTCGATACCTCTCCGTACACTATGAAGCGCTTCAAATCAGCGCAGAACTTATACTATCATCAAATGTGTTATATGTCAACCATCTTTTTAAATTTTTTTTATTTTTTTCAAAAAAGCATTTTTCATCCAAATCACAGAGTTTTTTTGAGCATGATTTTATTCATAAATTACTCAGATAGAAACACCTTTGCAATAAGCAAATCCTCTGGTGTTGTAATCTTTATGTTGCGATAATCTGCCTCTACCATTTTAACTTCATGATCTGTTGCGTAAGATAAAACCATTGCATCATCCGTGACCATAGGAATTGACCACCCCTCTTCTTCATCCTGGATAATACTCTGATATGCTTCATATATAATAGGAAATGTAAAACATTGTGGAGTCTGTACCTGCCATACATATTTTCTTTCTGGTGTCTCAGATACATAATCATCTTCATCTACTATTTTAATGGTATCCTTTACTGGCATACCTGCAACTGCAGCTTCTTCTTTTACCACTGCTTCTTTTAAATGATTAATAATATCCTGCGTAATCATAGGGCGAGCTCCATCATGAATGAAAACATAATCCGCTCCCCTTACAGCCTTCAAGCCTTCAAATACAGAGTGATAACGTTCCTTCCCGCCTGGCACGACAGCTTTTACCGAAGTAAGATTATATTTCTCTACAATCTCTTTCTGACAATATTCCACATCATCTTTTCCACACACTAATACTATAGAAGAAAATCCATTGTCTTCAAATGCTTTTAAGCTATAATAAATGACTGGTTTTCCATTCAAATCCATGTATTGCTTTGGAATGTCACTTTTCATACGGCTTCCTGTGCCGGCAGATAGTACAATCGCTGCGAAATTACTCATAGTATTCCCCATACCTTCCTTATATATCCTTTTGTATCGTCTTAAACATTATTCTCCTAGTTTTAAATTTGGAACTGCATTCAAGTCAAGTCCAGCTCTTTTGCCCGCAAGATAATCATAGTAACCCGCTGCACCAATCATGGCTGCATTGTCTGTACAAAGAATTGGTGATGGATGATAGAACTTCACACCTTTTTTTGCACAAGCTTCTTCCATTGCTTTTCTAAGAGTGGCGTTGGATGCAACTCCACCTGCAATTGCAAACTTGTCCATCTGGTATTCATCAATAGCATGCATTGCATGTTCTACCAACACATCTGTTACAGACTTCTGGAAAGATGCCGCTACGTCTGCCTGATTGATTTCAATATCTTTCATCTTACAGCCATTCAAGTAATTTAATACGGCTGATTTTAAACCACTAAAGCTAAAGTCATATACTCCGTCACCAACTTTTGCTCTTGGAAATGCAATTGCATCCGGATTACCTTCATGTGAGATTTTTTCTATTTTTGGCCCACCTGGATATCCTAAGCCTATAGCTCTGGCAACTTTATCAAACGCTTCTCCTGCAGCATCATCACGAGTACGTCCAAGAATTTCGTATTTACCATAATCAGCTACACGAACGAGGTGAGTGTGTCCACCAGATACAACAAGACATAAGAATGGTGGTTCTAAATCTTTATTCTCAATATAGTTGGCACTGATATGCCCCTCTATATGATGCACCCCAATAAGAGGGATGTTTCTTGCAAAACTAATTGCTTTTGCTTCTGCCACCCCAACAAGAAGCGCACCTACGAGCCCTGGACCATAGGTAACTGCAATCGCATCAATGTCATCTAAAGTCATTTCAGCTTTACTTAAAGCTTCTTCAATAACCTGATTAATTTTCTCAATATGTTTTCTAGAGGCAATTTCTGGCACAACACCACCATACAATGTGTGGAGGTCAATCTGTGATGAAATTACATTTGAACGCACATCACGACCATTTACAACAACTGCTGCTGCAGTTTCATCGCAAGAGCTTTCAATTGCCAAAATTTTAATTTCTTTTTCTGTATTCTGGTTAATCATCCTCTTCGGCTTCTCCTTCTACTTCATAAAATGTAAGTATCTTCCAAAGCCCGTCATCATCCTGACGAAGAACAAACTGCTGATAAGTATTGGTAAATTCCCCGTCTGTGTTAATAAAATAAGACGCATTAACATATGCAAGCTTATCTACTTCATTTGAACCATCTTTTACATCATCTACATAAGTAACATCATTGCTGTCACATACATCTGTATTTACAATACGTTTATTTTTGCTATTGTAATCCTTGATATCTGCCACAACTGATCTGTAATATTCATCACGCGGATTTACCACAAGCAAATCTTCATCCAAAAGATATAGCATCTGATCTACCATATCTTCGATTTCTTTATCCGAAAGTTTTTCACTGTAATAGCACTTTACAATGCGGTTGTAGAATTTCACAACTTCTCTCGGTGTCTTTGGATAGTCTTTCTTTAAATCCTTTACCAAGACCTTTTCTACTTCTGTTAAATTTTCTTCTGATACTGTATTGTTCTGCGAAAAAAGAAAATACCCTCCACAAATCAAACAGATACATGCAATTGCAATGATAATTAGTCTTGCTTTCTTCATAATTTAGTCCTCCTTGAATAAGAGTTCTTTTGTTTTGCCATCTTTGCCAAGATATGCATTGGAAAAAATATCACGAACAAGAGGCATATAATCTTCTGCACGAATAAGCGATGGCGAAAAATGCGTCAACCACATTTCTGCAACATTGGCATCACGTGCCATTTCTGCAGCTTCATAGAAAGTCATATGCTTATACTGTTTTGCTTTTACTAATTTTTCTTTTTCTGCATACATGCCTTCACAGATAAAAAGGTCTGAGTCCTTTGCTGCATTTACAATGGCTTCTACCGGACGGCTATCTGTACAATACGTAACCTTTAATCCTTTACGTTCTGGCCCAAGCACCATGTCTGGCGTATAAGTTATACCATCCTGTTCTACCGTCTGTCCTTTTTGCAACGGATTCCAAAGTTTCATTGGAATATTGTTTTCATTTGCACGTTCTACAGAGAATTTTCCTGCACGTTTGATTTCAAAAGAATAGCCATAGCATGGTACGTTATGTTTTACTTTAAAACCATGAATGTGATATCCGTTAATTTCAAAATATTCATCTGGCTGTGTCATCTCAATACATTTAATCTCAAATGGAAGCTCTGGTGCAATGGTGCGAAGTGCTCCTACAATACGCTCTACTCCTTTTGGTCCAATAATGGTAAGTGGCTCTGTTCGGTCAGCATTGCCCATAGTAAGAAGCAAACCTGGTAATCCACTGATATGATCTGCATGAAAATGTGTGACGCATAACACATCGATTGGATTAAAACTAAGTCCGGCTTCTTTGATTGCAATCTGGGTACCTTCACCACAGTCTACTAGTAAACTGCTCCCATTGTAACGAAGCATCATCGAGGTAAGCCAGCGATTTGGCAACGGCATCATTCCCGCTGTTCCTAAAAGACATACATCTAACATTTATTTTCCAACTTTCTTACTTATTACATCGTCCTATAATGGACATTTCATGATAAGAGCATCTTCGACTGGATGCTCATAGAATTTCTTACGAAGACCAAGTTCCTCAAATCCCATCTTCTTATATAAAGAAATAGCTGGTGTATTTGAAACTCGTACTTCCAACAAAATCATTTCTAAATCTCTTTCTTTTGCAAGAGCAATCGCTTTTGCAACAAGCGCTTCACCATAACCTTTTTTTCGCTGAGCTGGTGCAACAGCCACATTTGTAATATCACCTTCATCGAAACTTAGATACATACCGATGTAACCAACAATGTTCCGCGCATCTTCACACACGAGAAACAGCGTATCCTCGCGCACTACGGAGTCAATCAGACTCTGCTCGCTCCACGGAAGCGAAAAGCACTTCTTTTCAATCTCGGCTACTGCAGGCACGTCCTGCAAAGTCATTTCACGAATTAACATATTTTAAAATCGCGTTCCTTTTCCTGTAATTCACGTTCTGCCTGAGAGAGTCTTAGGTATTCCGGCTTATGTTCCCTCGCAGATTCTACTACTCCTTTTTCATAAAGCACTTCCGCCAAAGCAGCCACACTGGTTGCCCTTTGAATATGGCAGGTCGCAGGTGCAAATGTATATGGCACCTGTACATGTTCTTTGATATAGTCTGTAAAAACAGGCACACCATCACCAAGGAAAATAACTTCCCGTCCTTGCTTGTTTACTTCCGCAACAACTTCACTAATATCTACTGCACACTGTGGAACCACTGTGTGTAATTTACCATTTTCAAAGGTATACAGACCTGTATATGCCTGCTGTCTACGCGCATCCATAAGTGGACAAACCAACTTGTCTGTACCCCAAAGATTAAACGCCAAAGCATCTACTGTTGGTACTGGGATGATAGGTTTATCTAATGCAAGACCTAATCCTTTTGCGGTTGCTGAACCAATTCGAAGCCCTGTAAAAGATCCTGGGCCCATAGATACGGCAATTGCATCAATTGTCTTTAAATCGAGTTCTAATCGCTTTGCTAGTTCATCCAGCATTGGCAAAAGCGTCTGTGAATGCGTCTTTTTCTGATTTGTCGTATATTCTCCTAATAGAATATTGTTCTGGCTAACCGCTACAGATGCTACAAGCCCTGAGCTTTCGATTGCTAATATCTTCATATTTTTATCCTTATCCAATTTCTTTTATGGTAATTCTTCGATAGTCGAAACCTTTTTCCAAATCTTTTTCAATCGTAATCTCTTTCCGGTTGGATGGAAGAATTTCTTCAATAAGATTTGCCCATTCAATCATACAGAGACCTTCTCCATAAAAATAATCTTCATAACCTATTTCGTCCATTTCTTCAATATCACCAATACGATACACATCAAAATGATAAAATGGCATGCGACCCTCTTCATAAACCTGTACGATAGTAAATGTAGGACTGCAAATTGCTTCATCAATTTCCAAGCCTTCTGCGATACCCTGCGTAAAAACAGTTTTACCTACACCAAGGTCTCCAATTAATGTATAGACATCACCCGGGCAAGCATTTCTTCCCATGGTACGCCCTAATTCAAGCGTCTCTTCTGGAGAGAAGCTTTCTATAATCTGAATCTGTTCCATATAAGTATATCCCTTCTTCGACAGGATGTGTATTTTCTCTCACATCACATTCTCTCGTTCTATTTATAATTTGATACGATATTTTTCCAGCTTACCCTTTGCAAGTGCTGAAAGCTCTTCATATTTTTCTCCCACCTGGTCTAATGGAAGAATATAGGCATTCACACGATTGGTGTATACCAATAATAATTTGCCCGACTTTTTCATCATGAAAATGTTTTCCCACAAAAATTCTACATTCTGTTCTTCCACTTCTACACGAATTACATCTTCACGAAATTCATAATGAAGCGTCTTTGATAAAGCATTATTTGAATCGTTTACTACTTTATTTGCTCTTTTCCATAAAGAGAATGGCACATACACAAGGAATACAACACCAAGCGCAAAATACACAACGGTATAAATTACATCCACTTTTCCAATTGAATTTATGCCATAGGCAAATAATAAAACTGGTAAAAGGATGGATAAAAATCCCTGCATTCCTTTGTACGCCTGACGAATATTAAAGTTAAATAAATCTTTTGCATTTATTTTAATATCTAATTCTACTTTCATTTTATCTCTCCAAACAGTATTACTATTTGAAAAACCACATGGTTCTCCACTTTGTTGCATTATAGCATTTTTTTGCAAAAAAAGAAAGACATACTATGATGTCTTTCCTTTTAAGATTGGTGATAAATGTTTATACACCAATAAAGAGATAGCGACTGAAATCAATCCTTTTGCTGTGGTAAATGGAAAGTTGAAGCACACGATACTCTGGAAAATACTCTTCATAGAAGGAATGATTGCCTGGTATGCTCCGAGGATTGCTTCCTGTGGCATGAAGTTATAATAAAATGGATAAGTTACAAAATAGTTTACTGGGATACATGCCACACCCATAAGTACTGCACCAAATGCTGCTGCGAGTGCTGCGTTCTTCTTTGATTTTTTCTTTTTGTAAATAAGACCTGCTGTACCTACAAAAATCGCCCCAAGTAAGAAGTTTGCAAATTCACCAACCCCTGCTGTAGTGGTTACTGGTAAGTGAAGCAAATTTTTAATCAAACAGATTAATACACCACAAAGTGGGCCATGTGCAAAAGCACCAATAAGTGCTGGAAGTTCAGATAAATCCAATTTGATAAATGGTGGCATAAATGGAACACTAAATTCTACATACATAAGAATAAATCCAATTGCAGAAAGCATTCCTGTTACGGCTACGTAACGTGCGTTAAGTTTTTTGTTCATAGTTTTAATCTCCTTTTGCTTACTTGGAATTCCGGAGATTGATGATTATGTAAAAAGAAAACCCCGAATTATAAAAATTCGGGGTAATTACATCATCGACACAAATATATGAATTTTCTGTGCACGCGTACACTTTATTTCATATACTTACGTTTCTTCTCTCATCCAGACTGTACTGTCGGTTCTGGAATCTCACCAGATCGGCTGCTTTCGCAGTTCACGGACTTCAGCTACGCTGTCACCGTCGGTCGGGAATATGCTTTCGCTCACCCTGCCCCGAAGAATTCCTTATTTATTTACATTACTATTCTATGCAGTTAAAGTTAAGATGTCAATCCTAAATTAGATTCCTCTCATTGTAAGCTGGATTCTCTGTTTTTTCACATCCACGCTCATAACTTTTACTTCTACGATATCTCCTACACTCACTGCTTCAAGCGGATGCTTGATATAGCGATCACAAATCTGTGAAATGTGCACGAGACCATCCTGATGTACACCGATATCTACAAAGGCACCAAAGTCGATTACATTACGAACGGTTCCTTTTAGCACCATACCTGGAGTTAAATCTTTCATCTCAAGTACGTCACTGCGAAGGATTGGCTTTGGCATATCTTCACGTGGGTCACGAGCTGGTTTTTCTAATTCTTTTACAATATCCTGTAAAGTAAGTTCCCCGATACCAAGTTCCCCTGCAAGTTTTTTGTAGTCACTCACTTTCTTAGAAATACCTGCTACATTACGATTGGTTACATCTTCTAATGTATATCCAAGTTTAGTAAGAAGTTCTTTTGTAGCATCATAACTTTCTGGATGTACGCCTGTACCATCGAGTGGATTCTTTCCTCCTGTGATACGCATAAAGCCGGCACACTGTTCATATGCTTTTGGTCCAAGTTTTGCGACCTTAAGAAGTTCAGCTCTGGACTTAAATGCACCGTTTTCTTCACGATAGGTTACGATATTTTTTGCAATCACTTTGCTAATACCTGAAATATATTCAAGAAGAGAAGCGGATGCTGTATTTAAATCTACGCCAACTTTGTTTACACAATCTTCTACTACGCCACCGAGAGCCTCAGAAAGTTTCTTCTGGTTCATATCATGCTGATACTGACCTACACCGATTGATTTTGGATCAATTTTTACAAGTTCCGCAAGTGGATCCTGAAGACGACGTGCCATAGAAGTTGCACTACGCTGTCCAACATCAAAGTTAGGAAATTCTTCTGTCGCAAGTTTACTAGCAGAATATACAGAAGCACCTGCTTCGTTTACAATAATATACTGTACTTGAACTGGAATCTCTTTTAAGAGGGATACGATAACCTGTTCCGATTCACGTGAAGCTGTTCCATTTCCTAATGAGATTAAAGTGATTTTATACTTTGAAATCAGTTTCTTAAGCACTGCTTTTGCTTCTTCAACTTTGTTCTGTGGTGCAGTTGGATAGATAACTGTGGTATCTAATACTTTACCTGTTGGGTCTACAACTGCAAGCTTACAGCCAGTACGAAACGCTGGGTCCCAGCCGAGTACAACCTGCCCTGCGATAGGTGGCTGCATAAGAAGCTGCTCTAAGTTTTTACCAAATACTTTGATTGCTCCGTCTTCTGCCTTTTCGGTTAAATCATTACGAATTTCACGTTCAATAGATGGTGCAATCAAACGATCATAAGCATCTGCAATAGCGTCTTTAATCGCTGCTGCACATTCGCTCTCTGGATGTGTAATAATTTTCTTTTCCAAATATGCAATGATATCTTCTGTAGGCGCTTCTACTTTAACAGTAAGCACCTTTTCGTTTTCACCACGGTTGATAGCAAGTGTTCTATGTCCTGCCACTTTTGATAAAGCTTCATCGTATTCATAGTACATTTCGTATACCGATTCTGCTTCTTTATCTTTTGCATTCGAAATAAGACGCCCTTTTTTCATGGTAAGGTCACGAATCTTGGTACGGTAATCTGCATCGTCGGAAATCATTTCCGCAATGATATCTTTTGCGCCTGCGATAGCGTCTTCTACCGTAAGCACTTCTTTTTCTTCATTAATATACTGTGCTGCTTCTTCTGCTAATGGTGTTTTAAGCATCTGAAGAAGAATGATATTTGCAAGT